>JBOFTL010001142.1:0-8568 GCA_051652045.1 Microcoleus sp.
GTCCGCCGTACCTGGAGGGAAAATTGGTATCCGCACAAAGATGCTGCGGGCGAAATTATTGGCATCAATATAGCGGCCCACGAGATTACTGACCGCCAGCGCATGGAAGCTAGTTTGCGTCAAAGCGAGGAACGCATCAAAATCGCCCAGCAATTTGCCGGCGCTGGTTTGTGGGATTGGGCTCTAACGGCGGATAGGTTTTGGTGGTCTGAGGAATACTGCGCGCTGTGCGGGATCGATCCGTCGGTGCAAGCATCTTACGACAACTGGCTGGCATCGATCGCGCCTGCAGATCGAGAACGAGTCGATCGAGAAATCCGCCTCGCGATTCAAAACCGCACCCCAATCGACACCGAGTTCCGCATCCCTCACCCGCAGCGAGGATTGCGGTGGTTTGCAGCCCTCGGGAACACTGTTTGCGACAGCAGCGGTAAGCCGATCCGCGCTGCGGGCATTTCGTTGGACATTACCGATCGCAAGCGAGTTGAAGCAGAATTGCTGCAAAAAAATGCTATTTTGAACGCCATCAACGACTCAATACCCGCACCAATTTTTGTTAAAGATCGGGAAGGACGAATTATTTATGCCAATCCAGCCACGCTTCAGGTATTAGGTAAGACGGAAGCTGAAGTCATCGGCTACCGCGATCGCGAAATCTACCCGTCCTCGGAACTGGGAGAAACAGTAACGCAAAATGACCTCCGAATTATGGAATCTGGGAAAACGGAAATAGTGGAAGAGTCACCGGACGGAATTCGGACGTTTTTAGGCATGAAAACTCCCTATCGCAACGCAGCCGGAGAAATCATCGGCCTGGTCGGTATTTCCAACGACATTACTGCTAGAGTGCAGTTGGAACGCGATCGCGAACGGATTTTGCAGCAAGAACAAGCAGCGCGCGAAGCAGCAGAAAAAGCCAACCGCATCAAAGATGAATTTCTCGCGGTGCTGTCTCACGAATTGCGCACTCCCCTGAATCCGATTTTAGGCTGGTCGAAACTGTTGTTAACAGGTAGAATCGGCCCAGCTAAAACCGTTGAAGCATTGCAGGCGATCGAGCGCAATGCCAAGCTGCAATCTCAATTAATTGATGATTTGCTCGATGTATCTCGGATTTTGCAAGGCAAACTCTCACTCAAAATAATTCCCGTGAATTTGCAAACCGTGATTTCTGCAGCAGCAGAAACAGTGCAACTAGCGGCAACAGCAAAAAAAATTCAAATCAATATAGTTTTTGACTCAGATGTCGGCCAGGTTTCCGGCGATCCGGCCCGCTTGCAGCAAATTGTTTGGAATCTGTTATCTAATTCTGTTAAATTCACTCCAGAACGCGGTCAAATTCAAGTTTGCTTGATGCAAGTTGACAACCGCGCTCGCCTTCAAATTACCGATACTGGCAAAGGCATTAACCCTGAGTTTGTACCCTATGTTTTCGAGCATTTTCGCCAAGAAGATAGTTCGACAACTCGCAAATTTGGCGGCTTGGGATTGGGATTGGCGATCGTCAAACAACTGGTGGAGTTGCACGGCGGCACGATCGGCGTCGAGAGTCTCGGTGAAGGTTTAGGAGCTACTTTTACTGTTGAATTTCCTTGTTTGCCGCCAAGTGTTGCAGCGCAGAAATTTGCGATCGAGACTGCTGGTGTCGCAGATTCCAACTCGCTTGTCCTAAAAGAATTGAGGATTTTGGTGGTTGATGACGAAGCCGATTCTCGCGACTTAATCGCCTTCATACTTCAAGAAGCGGGAGGCCAGGTGCTATCTGTTTCAAGCGCGATCGAAGCTTTGCAAATACTAGAAAAACAGCATTTCGATCTGCTCGTCAGCGATATTGGAATGCCCGGTATGGATGGCTATCTGTTAATTAACAAAATCCGCACTCAATTGACCGATAACCGACAGATTCTAGCGATCGCCCTCACAGCTTATGCTGGGCAAGTCAACGAACGTCAAATTTTGCAAGCTGGATATCAAAAATACTTAGCCAAACCTGTAGATAGTCTTGAGTTAGTTAACTTTATTAAAGAGTGTTTTGACACGCATACTCGGTAATAATGGGTAACAATAATTGACTTATATAATGATGAATGCCTCGATACTAAGCGTCATGATTGAGGTATAGTACAAGATGCTCCTCATCGAAATATTCACTATCAATGAATAAAGCATCCTGCTCCAAGCCAAAACGCTCAAAACCGCGCGATCTGTAAAGAGAGCAGGCTGCTGAATTATTTACAGTAACGGTGAGAACGATCTGTCGTAGGGCAAGTTGCCGAGCATGGGATAACGCCCGATCGAGCAGCGCTGCTCCAAGGCCTTGATTGCGAAATTCAGGTAAAACATACATACTCCAGAGAGAGCCAATGTGAGCGCGCTTCAAACGGCTTTCGCGTGAAAAGCCGAGCATTCCAATCAGTCGATCGCTATCACTAAAAGCACCCAAAATGCCACTAGCAGAATCATCATTAGGGCATAGTCTAGCTGCAAAGTTGGTTAAAGGGAAACAAGTTTCCTGCTCGTAACTAGAACCAAAGGCTGTCGGTGACTCTCTCAACGCTTGAAGCCGCAGATCCCGGTAAGCGTTGACATCCTGGGAGTTTAGAAATCGAATTTTCTCTGTCATTTTTTTATTTAGTTTTTATTACCGTCGCTCGAATACTATAGCCATTCTCAGGTAAGTGAGGTACAAGCTCGATCGATTACCAATTACCAATTACCAATTACCCATTACCCATTACCCATTACCTATTACCTATTACCTATTACCCTAAATTATTTTAATCACTTCCTCAAGCCAACAATTCACTCACTGTCACGCTAAAACCTGCTAGCACTCTTTGAGTGCTAACAACTTCATCAGCATTAAACAACTGCCAGCGTTCCCCTGCATTTATAAATATCAACCTCGCTTCAGGAAACAACAGCCAAATTTCCAAACATCCCGATTCCATGTATTCCTGAGCTTTGGCAAATAACTCTTCGCCGCTATCTTCAGGAGAAGCAACTTCTGCTATCAAGGGAAAACTTTGAGAAAATGCTGTAATATTGCCCGATGGCGACAGCAATTCGGGAGTAATATAAGCGACATCGGGACGGCGGCCTCGTTTAGCAGTGCGACAAAGTGTTTCGGTAATAACTTCTCCTCCCTGTCCGCTGGAGTCTTTGTAATTTCCCCAGTAACGGGCTAATTTAGCTTGAGCTAAACCGTGTTTAAATGTCATTCCTGTTTTCTCCACTAAGTTGCCGTCAACCCACTCCATTCGATCGGCAGGCTTGACTAAAAACTCTTCCAGAGATATATTTTTTTTTGACTCGGTTTCTGGCTGAATTTCCGGTGATTTTTCTGATTCTTGCTGTGATTCTGCCTGTGATTTTTGGTCTTCGTTTGCGGGTAAAATTGCAGTAGCTATCACGATCGCAACCTCTCTTTAACAATTCTAAGTTTACAGGCGATCGAAGGGCGATCGCTTTTACTAACCCGAGCAAATTTGGCAAGCAAGTCGATATCAAATTCACATAAAAATAATTCGCTTTGTCCAACTTTGCGCTACGATCGAATATATTATAGCAATTGTAGCAAGGTGATTTTCCATGCTGCTTTCAAATCGTTTTTCTGAAGCCCTCACCTATGCTGCCGAATTGCACGCTACCCAAATCCGTAAAGGTTCCGGCGTTCCCTACATCGCTCATTTGTTGGGCACTGCCAGTATAGCGTTAGAATACGGAGCCACAGAAGATGAGGCGATCGCGGCTTTACTTCATGATGCGATCGAAGATTGCGGAGGCCCTCCGATTCGCGAAGCCATCCGCTTGCGCTTTGGAGATATTGTTATGGAGATTGTAGAGGGCTGTACTGATGCTGATACCATACCAAAACCACCTTGGCGCGAGAGAAAACAAGCTTATCTGGATCGCCTTCCTCAAGCTTCTCATTCAGTCAGATTAGTCTCGGCTGCTGATAAACTTTATAATGCTCGATCGATTCTCAAAGATGTTCGTGAATTGGGCGACTCTGTTTGGGAACGCTTCAAAGGCAAAAAAGATGGTACTCTCTGGTATTATCGTTCTTTAGTAGCAGCATTCTATCAAGCTGAATCGACGCCGATCGTTGAAGAATTAGCCCGCACAATTTTAGAGTTAGAACATTTAGTTGACAGTTGGTAATTGGTAATTGGTAATTGGTAATTGGTAATTCTCCCCCTCTCCCTTCTCCCCTTTCTCATTCCTTCTTCCTCATTCCTTCTTACTTCTTACTTCTTACTTCTTGCTCATTCCTTCTTACTTTTTCCTTCTTACTTTTTCCTTCTTACTTTTTCCTTCTTACTTTTTCCTTCTTACTTCTTACTTTTTCCTTCTTCCTTCTTCCTTCTTCCTTCTTCCTTCACCTATGGCAAACATTCGTTTAGAAAACATTACCAGACGTTACCAAAACGTCACCGCGATCGACAATATCACTTTCAAAATTCCGGATGGAGAATTTTGGGTATTAGTCGGTCCATCCGGTTGCGGCAAATCTACAATTATGCGGACGATCGCGGGTTTAGAAACTGCAACTTCGGGCAATATTTACATCGGAGATAATTTAGTTAACAACATTCCGGCAAGACAGCGAGATGTGGCGATGGTGTTTCAAAATTACGCCCTTTATCCGCACATGACTGTTGCCGAAAATCTCTCATTCGGATTGCGGATGCGCAATGTTGAAAATTCAAAAATTCAAGAAAAAATCGAAACAGTAGCTCGATCGCTCTCGATCGATCTTCTCCTCAATCGCAAGCCCAAACAGCTATCAGGCGGACAGCAGCAGCGGGTAGCTTTGGGAAGGGCGATCGTCCGCGAACCGAAAGTATTCTTGTTAGATGAACCGCTGTCCAACCTTGACGCCCAACTGCGAGACGAAACCAGGGCGGAACTCAAACAACTCCATCAAAGCCTCGGAATTACAACAGTTTATGTCACTCACGACCAAGTGGAAGCGATGACTTTAGCTGATAAAATAGTAGTTTTAAAAGGAGGCAAAATTCAGCAGATTGGCGAGCCGCAAAGCATTTATGCCAAGCCATTAAATCGCATGGTAGCCACATTTTTAGGCAATCCACCAATGAACATTTTGCCCGCAATTTACACTAACGAATCATTTCAAATTGGCGAGATATCTTTAACTTGTCCGCCTGCGATTCATAAAAAGTTAAACCCCAAAGAAGGACAAGCATTCGACTTGGGGTTTCGTCCCGAACACATCGAGCTCGTGACTGCTAAAAAGTCAACCGACGACGATGTTAACAGCGATTTATGGGTGTTGGAAAAAGTACCTGTCGATGTAGAGGTAAAAGTAGTAGAACCTTTGGGACGAGAAACTTTAATTCGCACTGCTGTGTCGGGGTGCAGTCCTGAAACTATTTTACAAGTCCAAATCCCCGCAGGCTTGCGGGTGCGATCGGGCGATCGACTAACTGTAGGGCTCGATTTCAATCACCTGTTTGTTTTCGATCCCTCAAGCGAGCGAACGCTGTATCCTTAACATTACAAAAATTTACAATTGGGATTTATCAATGAACCAACTGTTGGTACAATCAAGAGTGTCATCAGACAGGGGCATCCTACAAAAGGGTAGCATCTAACCAAAGGAGTAGATTTTGTCAAAGCATCTTTTGTCAAAGCATCTTTTGTCAAGAACAACTGACCTGAGACAAGTTCCCGCGTTTTTCATGCCGGTGTTTTTCTGGGTCGATCGGGCAAAACAGAACCTACTTGCCGAAGCTACTGCACCGGCAAGTGAGGAATCATTTCAGAAATTATTGCTGTCGCGTGCGCCTTTGGGGGAGAGCAGATGAATTCCGACAACCTGTCTCAAATGTTCAAAACCGGATTTCACTTAACTTTAGGTGCCGCCTCCTTTGCCATAGAAACTTTGCAAGATCCTCTCAAGCGTGAAGAAAATCTCGCTAAGCTGCAATCGGATTTGAGCTTGTTAGCAGACGAATTGCTAGAAAAAGGAGAAATGACCGATCGAGAAGCTCGGAATTATGTAGATACTGTATTTGGCAAGCCCAGCGATCCTGAGAATTCCGATAATCGCGAGAATAATGACAGCGAGTTCGCCTCTGATAATTTGTCTAATTCGTCCGATCGACCATCCGACACGCGAGCGGAACCACAGCCGGCAAAACCCGCTGACACCATCCCGGAACCAGTTGCACGCTCTAATGCACAACAGGAGATTCAAGAATTAACGATTCAAATGGCTGCACTAAGAGTTCAGTTGGAAAACTTACGCGCCGAAGATTCACAACGCGATTAAAAACCCTTTACCTATTGCTACCAGATTCTATAGGATTTGCTTCTAAGAAGATTCCTCCCAAACAACTAACCTTTTTCCTGCACCGTTTCCAGCAGGAATAAAGTCAAACCACCCAATACAGCTTTTCAAGTTCGAGCATTGAAGTTGTCGCTTGTGCCTTGTGCTGCTAGCTTGCTTCAGCAAAAAACTCCAGTCACAGAAAGCTAACTTTAGTCGTTGTCCCAGCTTTCCGAACCGATCAAGTCACCTATTCGATCGCGCAGCAAGAAGTCGCATTTTTCTAATTCGCACTCTACGCAGGACCATTCTCTGGGGGGGATGAACTGACAGAGGGTATAGATCGGCTGTTGGCGGCTGAGTACGCCTTCGTGTACTAGCTGTCTTGCTTCATCTTGGATGACATCTAAAGAGTAGTGGAGTTTGATAGTTGAATGAATCATAATGCGCCCTCACGGTTGTACAAAAAAAAATTTATGGCCTCTGGTAATCATCATAATCTAAAGTTGCGTAATGGGAAGTAAATTTTTGTCAGTATACAAATATACAATTTGACCAGGTAAAATTAATAAATTTTATCAAACTGATGAGTTACTGCTCCCAGTTAAATTTTATTTTTGAAATAAAACACGACAATCACGTGGTAACTTAAACCACAGCTCGATTTAGGAAAAGAGCTAAGTTAAAAGTTAAAAAACAGCGCAACGTTTAATGACTGATGTTTAATTTTCAGTCATCCCTCTTTGGACGTAACTGTCCGCAGCATTTTGCACTAAAAGCGGGGGTCAAGTTGTCTGAAATATCCCGCAACCCTTTAAATATCGCTCGTTCACTTCAGATCGAACAGCAATTCCAGCGACATCGATTGGGCGATCGGCATTTGCCCGAAACAAAATACATAAGGAATATTTTCGGGCAAGTGCGGCAAAAATTGCTCTAAAACGTATGGACTACCATAAATTAATACAGCTTCCAGTTCTCCCGTTCTTAATAATTTCTTAAACCAATCTTTAGCAGCTTGAGTTAAACCAGCACTTCCCCGAAAGCAATTGCCGCGAATAAAAACTTGCAGTAAAGTCGGGCAAAAATTTTCATCCCCTGTATTTTCAACTATCGCACTCGTGCGGTCATCAATAAGTTGCAATTTGTAACCGAACTGTGCGGGAATCGAGATCGCCGGGGTGCGACTCGCCAAAAATTCACAACCCAAAACATCGTCAACAACAATCAAATTCCGTAAAAACTGTTGTTTAGACTCTGGCTTCGCCCGCAAAGGCAGATTTCCACCCAATTTCAAGGACGATCGCAAAATATCAGCAGCAGCCCCCCTCGCCTCTGGAGTGGCTAGCAGGCTGAAGTCCAGCGGTTGTCGTTCGGTAATTTCCTGCTGTTGAGATCCTGATGCTGCATCCAATTGAGGCTCGATCGACAAACCAGCTTTCACCTTGGCTTGCCAAATTCGCTTGACAGATTCTTTGATTTGTGATATGGAAATGCGTCCTTGCTCCACAGCATCGCAGACAGCCCGAATCGCCCCCTCTGGATCGAGAGGCATCAGCAAAACATCAGCACCAGCCTCAGCAGCCAAAACAGCAGCCTCATTAGGCCCGTACTGATTCGCGATCGCCCCCATCACCAAAGCATCCGTCACGATTAAACCCTGAAAACCCAACTCTTCGCGCAACTTCCCGATCGAAATTTTCCGAGAAAGAGTAGCAGGAAATTCGTCATCCCAAGCCGGAATCAACAAATGAGCGGTCATCACGGCATCAGTTCCCGCCGCGATCGCATCTAAAAAAGGAGGCAGTTCCACCTCGGCCAACCGAGACGGCGAATGCGGCAACACCGGCAATTCCAAATGAGAATCAACCGCCGTATCTCCATGTCCCGGAAAATGCTTGGCCGCCGTCAACACCGGATGTTCGCTAGCACCCCGAATAAAAGCACTAGCTAACTTGCCGACAATTTCTGGCGTTTCACCAAAAGCTCGGACATTAATTACAGGATTGTCGGGATTGTTGTTAACATCAACAACTGGAGCTAGAATCCAATTAAGTCCGATCGCCCTAGCTTCGATCGCCGTAGCAGCGCCCATTTTTTCAGCATAACTAACCGCCAGATCCAGATCTCGCTTGGCAACTTCCGCAATTGCCATCGGCGGTCCGAACCAAGTCGCCCCGCCAAACCGCTGGCCGACACCTTCCTCAATATCGGCAGCTAGCAGCAGCGGAAATTTCGCCCAAGACTGCAATTGGTGCGATCGAACTGCC
>JBOFTL010001143.1:0-3326 GCA_051652045.1 Microcoleus sp.
GATCGAGCAGAAAGCGTCGATCGAGAAATGGGCTGGTCAGAAGAAAGCTAGAACAATTCTTGCTTCGGTCGGAATTGCGCCTGACATCCCTTCACCCGTCAAGGACAAGAAGACGACAAAAGAATGGTTCGACCGGGCGATCGAGGATTTGGCTGTGGAAGCTGAATCATTACCAGGGAAATCAAAAGAGGGTTGTTATAACGCCATGGCGGGTGTCGCTAAAATTCAGCAAGATTTATTCCCACCGTCGGCTGAAGAATTAGCTAAGATTGCGGCGGATCTGGGTATTCGCCCGGCTGATTTCATCCGAGCATTACAGAAGGAATGGACCGATCGCGATGCCCAAGCTAGTTGATGAATGGATTCGGGATGCCGCGATCGAGGCAGGCTATCGACCAGATGGAGACGCAACCGCAGGGTTCCCGTTCAAACCCGGCGATTATCCATGGCTGGATGAGATTGACCCGTTATTCACTCCGCTATCCTTGCCGAAATTCCTAAAAGACCATTTGGGCGTGACCTTGTACCCAAAGCAGGAAGAAGATTTGCTAGCGATCGTGGGGGAAGACCCCAAAAAGACATTTGCCTCTGGCCTGTCAGATCTGCCTAGCCAAGGGGTGATACTTTATGGTAAAGGTTGTTTGGGCGCAGATGAGCGGTTGTATGACCACCTAACAAAACAGACCAAGACTGTAAAAGCCTGGTCTGAAGTTGGTTCTAATTTGTTGGTTGATAGTTGGGACGGGAAAAAAGTAGTTCGCCGCTACACTTCTCCCGTCTACTTGAAAGGTCGAGCTATGACCTATCGAGTAAAACTCTCAGACGGTCGATCGTTCGTTGCTACTGCTGACCACAAATGCCTCTCTCTTGGGGGCTGGGTGCGAGTGGGTGATTTGCAAGCGGGTCATGCCCAACTGCTAGCCAATTCGCCATTCAGTAATCCTCCCAAGTCTTTGCCACAGTATACAGCCGTGATTGGCATAGATCCGGTTTATGAAGCGGATTTTTATGATCTAACAGTACAAGAAACACATTGCTATTTTGACGCTGACGGCATACTGCACCATAACAGCGGCAAAGACTACGTTGTGAGTTGTACCGTAATCTGGGCAGTGCATGTGCTGCTTTGCCTGAAAAATCCAGCGATGTATTTAGGGCAAGCGTTTGGAGAGAACATCGACGTTGTGACCGTTGCCTATAGCCGTGAGCAAGCTCAATCTGTTCTGTTTTATAAGATTAAAGCTCGTCTTCGATCGTGCGGTTGGATGCAGCAAGCGTTGGTGCGGTGGTTAAAGCAAATGAACTTGAACATCACTCCCGATCGATACCTCAAAGAGGGTGGTGGATATGTGGGGAGTGATTCGATCGTATTTCCTAGCAATGTGCGACTCTGGGCATTACCTGCGACCGATGCTGCGGAAGGGAAAAACCCGATTCTATGGGTGGCGGATGAGCTTTCCGCTTTTGCCTCACCCGTGCGCCAAAACCAGGCAAAACATATTCATAGTATTCTGACGACCTCCGCCCGTACTCGCTTCCAGTCCCGATTTAAGGGGTTTGTGATCACTTATCCGCGACACAAGGGTGACTACGCGATGCAACTTTACGACCAAGCGATCGCCAATCCGGATGGTGATATTTATGCGGTGAAACGAGCAACTTGGGAAGTGAACCTGCAATCAACCCGTGAATCGCTCCAACCTGATTACGATCGAGACCCTGAAGGGAGCCGATGTAAATACGAGTGTGACCCACCAGCAGCGATCGATGCTTACTTCCGAGATCCTGAAAAATTAATACTCCATGCGTCCGGGGGTGACTTTGATTTCCTCAAACAACAACTCCCCAAGGCTTCGGATGAGTTGCTAAGGGCGATCGCAGATCGTGGCGTTTCCCCGATCGTTGAGACCGACCAATGGGGCGATCCAATCCTTGATGGGCGCGGATTCCCAAAACTTCACCAATGGTTTAAGGGGCAGTGCGATCGAGCAGGTGAACCCTACGAATATTTCATGCATCTTGACCCTGGGGCGACGGGTGACAGTTTCGGGTTTGTCATGGGCCATCTTGAGCAGACGGGTGAGGGAGAGTATCCCATGATTGATTTGGCGTTCCGGTGGCACGGACGACAATTCCAAAATTTTGGAACGATCGAGCGTTGGGCATGGTTCGATGATGATGTTGCTCAAACCGAGGAAGTAACGGCGCGTGAAGTCGATTTCCGCACAGTACGGGAATTTGTTTTCTATTTGTCTAAGGCGCGAGGATTTGAGATTGTTTGCATTTCCCAAGACTCTTGGAACTCGGTTGATAGTAAGCAGGCATTTCAGAAGCGTGGCTTTTCTGTTGTGACTCGCATTGTCAACAAAGAAGACTACGACGCATTTAAGGAATTCGTCTATAACCGTCAACTGGCCTACTACGCTTGGCCTTCCATGATTTTGGAAGCCATGAAATTGCAATTACACAACGGCGCCAAGGTCGATGCACCCAGGACATCGATCGGGGACGATAAAGTTGATTCCCACAAGGACGTAACAGACGGTGTGGCGGCGGTGTGTCGAAAGCTGCTGACGTTGCGTGGTGATGGTGCGACTTTCTATCAATTTGCTCCAGTTGAGGATCTGATTGGGACTGCTGAGAGGGATGCCCTGACCATTACGCTGAGACCCGATCGGGTCAGTGAGGCTCAAGCCAAAATCATGAAGTCATTTTTTGACGACTAATTTGTTCAGTATGTCGTCTATATGTTGTCTTTTTTGATTGCGTTTGTTATATTGATTTTGCTCAAATTTCGGAGTTTTTATGAAATCAGATGTTTTGGCGATCGTATTTAAATCGTCTTTGTCGTCGGATCAAAAAGTTGAATTAGCTGAGGAAATCAATGCACTGTCTGATTGTCAAAGCAAGGACTCGTCTCCTTTGAGGACAGTGCAACAGCCCCCGTTTGTTGGTAAATATTGCATTATCCGCACATACAGCGCCGGAGTCCACTGCGGCGTTGTCGCCGACCATTCTGGGACGGAAGTCATTTTGAACAATGCTCGACGTATCCATTATTGGAATGGCGCATTCACCTTGAATGCGATCGCTGAGAATGGGGCTGGAGATGGGTCTCGTTTATCAGTACCTGTCCCCGAAATTTTGCTAACTGAGTCGATTGAGGTTCTGCCTTGCAGTCCATTAGCGATCGAGTGGTTGTCCAATCGGGAGGCTCATAGCAATGATTAAGCGAAAATTATCGATCGGGTATGGGTATGGGTATGGGTCTGGGTCTGGGCCAGATGGCGAGCAACTCGGAACTGGTTGTGATGCAGGCGGCAGGG
>JBOFTL010001144.1:0-5135 GCA_051652045.1 Microcoleus sp.
ATTCCCTGGGATCAGATTACGCTGAAAATGCTCTACGCCAACTGGTACGGCTATGCCGTTGGTGAAAATATGTGGGAGCAGGATAGCGGCTGGGTGATCTGGGATGACCGGCAAGGCGGCATTAAGGTAAGAAAGGCCAGGAGATTTGGCTTTGATATTGAAAAACGTCTGCGCTTACTCACCTGGCTGGATCAATGGAAGGGTGAGCCGTTACAGCTCGATAAATTCTGGGTGTACTCCTGCGGGGCTGACAATGACGATGAACCCCACGGGCAGGGCTGGGCTAAATGGTGCCTCTGGCCGATTATGTTCAAGCGTCACGGGTTTCAATTTTGGCTGAAGTTCCTGGAAGTCTGCGGAGTGCCGGCCAGGATCGGCAAATACCCCGAGGGAACACCCAAAAACGAGCAAGATAAGCTATTGAATGCCGTTGCCTCACTGAGTAGCGCCAGTGCCAGTATCGTGCCCCAGGGGATGATTGTTGACTTAATTGAGCGCACTGGCGGCGGGATGCCGGATAATGGGCGCTTGGTAGAAGCCTGTGATGCCGAGATTGCCAAGGTAATTCTCGGGCAAACCCTGACAACTGAGGCGGTGGGTGGGCAATATAAAGCTGAAGTGCAATTTGACGTCAGACAAGCCCTGAGTAAAACCATCTCAGATCAACAATGCCACAGCTTTATGTATGGACCGCTGGCAACGTTGATCCGCTACAACCAGAGCCGGTTAGGGGATGTTGCAATCCCGATTATTGAGCGTAATTTTGAGCAGGAGCCCGACCGTAACAAGCTGGCCGACCTCTATAAAACCCTAAATGAGATCGGGTTTGAGGTGGATGAGGAGACAATTCAAGAGGAGTTTGGCGATGGCGTCACCAAGAAGCCAGAGCCACCTCCAGGAACCATGCTGCCAGGTTCCCCCGCGTTCCCCAGGATTGCGATTAACGAGAACGGGGACGGCAATGCAGCCAAGGACCCAATTACCAAGAATGGGGCAAAGAATTAGCTGAAGCCACAACACTCGTTCTAAGCTGCGCATTCTAGTACCATGGAGTAGTAATCAGTCTAGGGAATCGCATGGAATACGTTAAGCATCACGCAATTGTAGTAACAAGCTGGGATAAAGATAAGGCTTATGAGGCCCGGCATGCAGCCCAAGTCATGAGGCTTGAGGCCTCAACTATGTGCGTATCAAAGGTTAATGGGTACCATAGCTTTATGATTTTGCCTGACGGCAGCAAAGAAAACTGTGACGACAGTAGCGAGGGGGACAAGCGCCGAACAAAATTTAAGTCTTGGTTAGCGCAGCAGCGTGATGAGGCTGGCGACAGCCGCTACGAATGGGTTGAAGTTGCCTACAGCGCGGATGACAGGGCAGCAAATGTCACCGATAGCGAGTGGGCAAAGGTTGAGCAAAGAGAGCCTGAAAAAGTTCCAGAGAGCGAGATGAAAGCGAAGCCGGTTGTAATGCCTGAAGGGGGCGGAGGGCATGGGGCGTATACCGCACTCGATCCAGCTATTCCTGTTGAGGCGCAAATAAAATCAAACGCAGCCGGGCATCAAATGTTGCTTGAACGAATCCAGGAGCGGCTAGGTTTAGCGCTTGATCGCCCCGATGAAGAGGAAGTAGCCTACCAACTTGCAAAAATTTACAGCCTTACTGTCAATGCCAAACCATAAAGCCAAGGGGCGTCCCCGAGCGAACACCACTCGAATTAGCCACAATCTGCCAAAAGCGCTGCTTAGGGTCATTGAAGAAATAGCGGCGCGACTCGGCAAGCGTCGGCAAGACGTGATAAATGGAAAGTTAAACGAACTAACCCAGGAGAAAAGCGATGAGAATGAGTCGGCATGATTTGGTTACTACAGCCGGTTGCCTTATGGCATTAGCTGTAATCTTGGTTGTGGTGCCTGGCGGATTCTTTCTGTTCTGGTGGGCATTCAACATAATTTCTCCGCTATTCGGTGGGCCAATCCTTGGCTTTTGGCAAGCCCTGGCCGGGTATTCGCTGCTGGGAATAGTCGGAAGTGCCTTTAATTCAATTTCCGGCAAAAGCTAACGCAAAAGCAAAGGTGAAATATTGATGAGCGGCGAAGCAGTAATTATTTCAAAAATCTTAATCGGCTCAGGAGGAATAACGCCAGAGCTAGAAGCAGAGGGCTACTTTGCAACTATTTGCAGTCAAGTACGAACCGGCGACGGACGAATCGCGTTCCAAGATTTGCACGTCACCCCGACGCAGTTGGCTGATCTTAAAGAAGCGATTGGGCAGTACTTATTGCTACGCGACAAGCTTGACGAATGACATCCATCAAAATCACCATCCAAATTCCTGAGCTTGAAGCGGCGATAACCCGCATTGTGCAGGCGATTGAGCAGCCGAAGCCGGTATTTGACCGCTACGGGCCCTATCTGCTGGATGAGATTGAGAATCGCTTTGTTACCGAGACAGATCCCGATGGCGACAAGTGGGCAGACTTGAAACCCGCCACTTGGAAGCGTAAAAAAAGCACCCAAATCCTCACAGAAACCCGCCGCCTGCGAGAAAGCTTTGGCTATATGGCTGAAGATGACGGGCTGAGCGTGGGCACCCCCGTCAACTATGCGGCAACTCACCAGTTTGGTGCAGAGATTCAGGTGCAGCCCCGAGAGCAAGAGGTTTACTTCAAGCTGGGCAAAGATGGTCGCCCAGGGCAGCGATTTAGCAAGAAACGTCGGTCTAACTTTGCGCAGAAAGGCAGGGTTGGGGCATACACCATAAAAATACCCGCTCGTCCAATCCTGGGGATTAATGAGCGGGATATCGATAAGTTTGTCGATTTATTTGCTGATCACTTGGTCAATGCGGCGTTGAGCTAGCGGAAAACCTCCTCCAATAGATCCGGCGATATTCTGCAATCTTCCTTGCGTGTTCTAGCGCCATACCTGCAATGGAGTTAATTGAATACTGCAGCGCTAGCGGGCTCGGGTTTACCAAACCGCCTAAGAACTCCTGCTCAACTTGAATGTATAGCGGGCTAATTAGACCTCTGTATTTTTTGTCTCCAGGGAAATCCAAGATACAAGTCAAATACAGTGGGTACTCAAGACGCCCAAGGGCTGGATTTGGGCGAAATTCACCAGCTAATTGTGCGGCGTTACTCCGAAGCAGGAACTCTAATTGACACTCCCACGGCTAAAGCGCGTGGGATTCTTGAGCTAACAACTGCCCTTTCGAGTTGCCTCTACTTAGGTCTTACACTGTTATGTCCGATCCGAGCCTACTAGAATATCCCGTGTCATCTAGGTGCCCTGTTAGTGGATCGCTCTCCAAGCGTTATCGGAATTTCACCGACTGTTCCGGTGTGCCCCACCGTACAGGAGTTGCCTCCAAACGTTTTCTCAAATCATTCACAACTGTGAGGTTGTTACTGCCCTGTTTAAAGAGTATTCGGTGCTCTGTGGCTTTATTGTTTTTCAGGCAATCGTGTGGAGACACCCCAGATTTGTATTGTCACGTCCTGACGGCTTTGCAACCTGAACCTAAATCTATTTTAGCAAAAATTAGTCGCCAGGTGTCAAGCGTGAGTTGTTCGCCATGCTCACGTCGCTTATATCCCACCTCTGAAGAAGTGGGTTTTACGCTCCATTCGATAAAAAGAAGCAGTTACCACAAATCCATTAACTGCGATATCTGAATCAGAATCAAACTCAAGAGCGTACTCGCCAACTACCCACCGAAAATTTAGTTTTTCTGGTTTACTCATACAACCTCTTTAGATATCCAATTTTACCAAAACCTTAAAGAAAAACTCTCTTTAGCGTCTAAATACAGGCTGTTCCTACTGCATACGGTAGAACAGTCGTGCTGGTACCCGTCAAAATATTTCGAGCCGGGAAGCATTCTCGCGGTGGGTCTGTAGAAGACTTTCCCGTGGACATGTTGGATCAGGTTGTCGAGACATTCGACACCACCAAACATCGTCCACCGTTAATTTTTAGCCATTTCCTGCCCGACTCTGTTCCCGACCGGGAAGCCGCTGACTCTGAGTACTCTTTTGGCGTGCCAGAGCAGGTAAAACGGGTTGGATCAGAGCTTTTTGCCTATTTTGACCCCTCAAAAATCAAAAATCAGTTCAAGGAGTGGGTAAAAAGCGGCAACCTTTCAGGCAAATCCGCTGGTTTTTATCCCCCAGAGCACGCGGATAACCCGACTCCTGGCAAGTGGAGCCTGCGGGAGATTTCGGCATTGGGCACCAAAGCGCCAGTGATTGGCGACTTAACGCCCCTCCAAGAGGAATTCAACTTTGCAGATCCAATTGAGTTTGCAATCCCCGCTGATGCGGGTGACTTTTTGCAGCCTGACACACCCGAAGCGGTGCCTGTTCTGCTGCCAAAGCCAGTACACAAACCCGCCCTTAAGCGAGAGGTAAAAATGCATTTAGAATTTGCCAAACTTGCCCAGGCTCATATGGAAGCCACGGGCAAGAGCATCCAAGAACTATCGGAAATTACTGGAATTGCTGTAGCTGGACTCCAATCCAAGCTAAGCGGAACCGTTGAGTTTGCCGAAGGTGAGCCTGCCAGTATTGCCCAAGCATTGCTCCACAAACCACAGCCCAGTGCTCGGGAATTGGAGCTAGAAAAGCAGGTTGCCGAGTTTGCACGCCGAAATGAAGAGCTGATTGACCAGGGCTTAGCTGAGTTTGCTCAGGATTTAGCCAGCAAGGACAAAGGCATTCTGCTGCCCGGTGAAGTGGCTGGACAGACCGCCGTGCTCAAAGCACTGCGCAGCACAACCACTACGGTTGAGTTCGCTGGGGAAGGCAAGGTTTCTGCCCTGGAAGCTCACAAACGGTTTTTAAGCGGATTAAAGCCTCGGATTGATTACGGCGAGAGCCCTGCAGGGAATGACGACGAGCCGGTTACTAGCTCGGTAGATTTTGCCGTGCCCAAAGACTGTGCTGTTGAACCTGGCCGCCTGGCGCTGCACCAGAAAACCCTGGCTTACCAGGCTCAGCACCCTGACGTGAGCTACATCCAAGCCTACAAAGCAATCGGAGGCAAATAAATGAGTCAGTACATCGAAATTCTCACCTTAACCGCCCGCTCTGCCACTCTCCCCGTTACCGCTGGTCGGGCTATTGGATACGACG
>JBOFTL010001145.1:0-3436 GCA_051652045.1 Microcoleus sp.
TGCAAGTCGATCGTTTTAGTGAAGAAGAGATTGACGATTCGATGGATTTTGAGCCAACAGAAACTGCTGAATTTTAAAAGTAGATTTACTTAATAGCGATCGGGCGATCGTCATATAACCCTTCAAATGAAACGGAGAATTGAAAGTCTTTGATGCCGAATTGAACTCCCTCACTCAGTTTTTTATCGGCAAGCCTTGAAAAAGATCGTTAGCGACTGCCGTACCCAGCAGAATCAAACTGCAGCCAAATACCATCGATGATGTAATTGGCTCTTTCAGGACGATCGCTCCCCAAATCGTGGCAAATACTGGAATCAGATAAGTAACAGTCAATGCTTTTGTTGAACCGATATTTTGAATTAGCCGAAAGTAGAGAATATAGGCAATCGCTGTCGAAAATACTGCCAACGCAAAAACTGACAGCACGACGATCGGAGTGGGAGCTATTTTTGGCATTGTAAAAGGCAAAGCAGGCAATAGAAATACGGCTGCACTAAGCTGGCTGATGGTAGCGGTTACTAGGGGCGGAACACCAGATAATTGCTGTTTTGCATAAGGAGCTGCGATCGCGTACATCAAAGCTGCCGTCAAGCCAGCACTGACTGCTGTGAAAAATGTGGGTGTTGCTGCCAGCGTTTTCCATCCAATGAGAACGCTCACTCCCATAAATCCTAATAGCAAGCCAAGTTTTCGGCTCATTGTTAGGTTCTCCTTCAACCAGGCAGCAGCTACTACTGTACCGAATAGCGGAGAAGTTGCATTTAAAATAGAAGTAAATCCGGCAGGCAGAGAGACAGATGCAAAGGCAAATAATAAAAATGGCAATGCTGAATTAATACAACCAACAACAAATAATGGAATTGCTCGGTGACGAATTTGACCCCAAAGATTCAGTTTAATTAAAATCGGGAGTAGAGCTAAACCTGCTAAAAATACTCTGATTTCGATTAACCAGACCGGACCCAAAACAGGTGCTGCTATTCGCATAAACAGGAAAGAACCACCCCACAATGCTGCTAAAATTAGCGGTTCAATAATATCTGAAACTCGCATACAATATCCTCACAAATTGCTAATCGCACGGCTCGCTTCCCAACCCAAAATAGCAGTTTTACGCTCTAATCCCCAGCGATAGCCACCTAATTCGCCAGATTCTCGAATCACCCGATGACACGGAATCAGATAGCCGATCGGATTTTTACCGACGGCATTTCCTACGGCTCTACTTGCAGTTGGACGGCCGATCGTCTCAGCAATACTTTGATAGGTTGTCATCCCTCCAAATGGTACTTGCAAAAGAGCCCGCCAAACTTGAATCTGAAAATTTGTTCCCTTCACTAACAGCGCGATCGGTTTGCGATCGCTGAAAGTTGCTGAATTAAAAATCCGATCGTACAATGGTTGTGTGGCTTGTGAATCGCAAATAATTTCAGCATTTAACCATTCCGATCGCAGAAGCTGTTCGGCCGTTCGATCGTCGATTTTGTCCAAAAAATAAAGATTGCAAATTCCTCTGGTAGTTGTAGCAATCAGGGATTTGCCAAACAGAGTGTCGTGAATGCCATAGCGAATGAGCAAGCCCGATCCACCTGCTTTGAATTCACCAGGAGACATTGCTTCCAAGTTCACAAATAAATCGTGCAATCGTCCCGGACTCGACAGCCCTACATCTAATGTCAGATCTAATAAATTTTTAGTTTGGTTAATCTTTGATTTAGCATATTCGATCGTCAGATACTGCAAAAAACGTTTGGGACTGATGCCTGACCACTGGGTAAATAGTCTTTGAAAGTGATATTCGCTGAGTCCTATATGTTGTGCCACAGTTGCTAAGTTGGGTTGGCTGAGATGATGTTGGCGCATAAATGCGATCGCGCGAGCGATTCGGTTATAGTTTTCGATGTCACAGACACTCACACTTTTCATCGAGATCGTTTTAGCTAAATCGAGAATTTTTTTTGCATTTCCTTCACTCTACCTATGGCGCAGACTTAAAGCCACCCGTTTCTTGCGATATATTTGAATCGATCGACTAGCTCTCTGAGGCAGACGGCAATCTCACAATTTTGTTCGGTGGATGCGATCGAGAGCTTGGTGCGTGGGACTGCCTTGCTAGATGAGCAATAACTGGTCATTCAGTTTACAGAGCGTGGGTTGGTGACATCGATCAGTTGTAGTGGGTGGTCGGTGCGTAGCAATGCCAGAGCAAAAAGCAATAACCAGAGAACACTATTTCGGTTTCGTTTACACCACAACTTGTAAATTAAATACTTACTGAGTTAAAATTGATTCAATACCTGTTTTGAAAATTTTCCATGAGCGCAGTCCTGAAATTTGAGCTTTTAGCACTTGATACACTCGAGCAATCTGTCATTCAGTCAGAACCCAATCTTTTATATTCGCTTCTTTCCATTGGCTCTTTGTGGAAAAATCCATCTATCGAGAGTCTAAAGATAGTTGATGCTGATGTGACCCTTGAAGCTAGACGAGTAAATGCTGATGCGGAATCCAGTACGGACATTAACAAGGACATTAACAAAGCATTTTTTATTACGGTCGAAAGCAGTTATGAGTGGCTGGAACCAAAACGCAAGATTATTGTAGAATTTCTAAAAAAGCAAAGTTTTGATTATTTGTACGTTTTGACAGATGAAGTTTCTGAAACAATCGCACATCAGCTTTACCCACTAATTTATAGAGTAGAGAATATTCTTAGAGCATATATCGTCAAGTTTATGACTACGCGAGTCGGTCCTAAATGGTGGGAAATTACAGCGACAAGCGATCTAAACCAAAAAGTAAAAAATCGAAAGAACAATGAGAAAGAGTTTTCTAAGCATATTGACAATAACGCTTATCTTATAGACTTTGGTGATTTAGGCAAGTTGATTTATGCACATTCATCAGGATTTACAAATAAAGAGGACATTATTCGCAAAATTTCCGATCTTGAAGAAACTCCTGAAGCTATTCAACGTCTGAAAGAGGAACTTAAAAGTAATTATCAGAGATTCTTTAAAGAGTCGTTTAAAGATAAAAACTTTCAGGAAAAATGGGAAGAACTTGAGAAGATTAGGCACAAGGTAGCACACAATAACTTATTTACCAATACCGATCTTGAGAGAGGCCGTCAGTTGGCAAGTGAGTTACTTGAAATCACAAATAATGCAATTAATAGTGTCGATCGAGTAACATTGCGTTCCGAGGAACGTGAAGCTATCCGAGAAAGTTTTGCATCTCAAGAAAATTTTAAAGAAATTTCAGAGGTAGAGCTTCTCAAGGAGCTACTAGAGCAGGAAGTAAATTTTTCAAAGCGTAATAATGGCTTTGTTAGTCTTTCTAACTTTGTTAAAGTGCATCTTGCAAACAAAGGTTATGATATATCATATGCGTACAAGCTCATTGAGGAATTAGGGGCTCAATCAAAGGTGGAAGT
>JBOFTL010001146.1:0-4214 GCA_051652045.1 Microcoleus sp.
CTTTATATATCGCGGGAAACAGAGCAAAGTTTTACAATATTAATACAATCTTAAAAAGAGATCGATATCGAGCTGCTGTCGATCGCTTTTGTTTTGTCATCGGCAAAAATGCACGTTGAACGCTAGATGATCGTTTCTATTTCGCTATTGGCAGAACTACTGCAAGCTTTGCCCGAACTGCGGGCGCAAATTTATTTCAAGTCTTCCATGACAGCGCTGTCCCACGCGATGGAAGACCTGGTTTTGGCTGGTTCGGACGAACCTTTAGTAATTGCTTGTTTTCAGCGAGAGCGCTTTTACCGCCAAGAAGCTCACCGCTACCGACGCATTGCTGAGCGCTCATCTCAGGTATACGTGTTGGCCGCACCGGAAACAGATTTTAAAAACTCTTCGGAATGTCACGAAACAATTGCTTTTGAACCCAGCGACGGGCTCAGTCAAGAGTGGCATTTGATAGTCTTGGGAGAACACTACTCAACTTGCCTGATTTGTCAAGAGAAAATTTCGCCGACGCCAAATGAAGAAAACCGGGGACTGCGGGCGATGGATCAAGCTCGCAGATTTGAAGGAATTTGGACGTTCGATCGAGAAGTGAGCAGTAAAGCTGCCGAATTGTTGCTCGATCGCATTGTACTGTACCGCCCGGAATTAACCGAAAAGGTCGATCGGGCGCGCGCAACTTACAATTTGATTGCAGCACCGAAGAAAAAGAGAAAATCCGCTAATTCTCGATCGACTCTACCAGATAAAAAAAACGCAGCAGCATCCAACTTTCCCGATCCGAAATTGAGGGATGTTTTCGCCCAAAGATTGGTAACTTACTTGCAAGCAGGCCAGCACAAACTGCTCAAAGCCTACGGTTCGATCGCAGCTCAAGAACGCAAAGAACGGCTGGTAAACTTAATTACAACGGCAATGCGGCAGTCGCTAAATCCTCAAGAAATTGTCGAAATTGCCGTGCAAGAAGTAGGCAATGCTCTCTCCGCAAGCCGCTGTTTGATTTATCGGTGCAAAACTACAGACGCAACGGTTAAAATCGATCGCGAATTCTTACAGTCGGGAGTCAGTTCCCTACAGGGCGAAACTTGGTATTTACAGGAAAATCCCCTATTTGCAGATGCCGTAGCCAGACAAGAGCCTGTCTACATTTTAGACACCGCAGAACACCCGCATACTAACAGTAACGAAAGGCTGCGATCGCTCGTCCAAAAGTGGCAAATCGTGTCTTGGTTGATGGTACCCGTGCTTTATCAAGGGCGAATTTTAGGTATGGTGGAACTGCATCAATGCCGATCGACCGTGCCTTGGGCAGAAGACGAATTAGCTTTAGTTGCAGCAATTGCCACCCAACTCGGAGCCGCCTTAATTCAAGCAGAAACCTACGCTCATTTAGAAGAACTCAACCAACAATTAGAAGCTCTCGATCGCACTCGCAGCAATCTTATTGCCATCACAGGTCACGAATTGCGTACGCCTCTTTCGACAATTCAAGTTTGTTTGGAAAGCTTGAATTCCGAACCTGATATGCCTGCAGAGTTGCGACAGATCATGTTAGAAACAGCTCTCGGAGATGCCGAGAGAATGCGAAAATTGGTGCAGGATTTTCTGACACTTTCCTATTTAGAAAGCGGGCAAGTAACATGGAATGTAGAATCGCTAACATTGCAAGAATGCGTAGATTTAGCCCTCAGCAGCGTGCGAGCTCGCAGTTTCGATCGCAGTTTGCCAGAAATTATCACTGAAGTATCGGCCCAATTGCCTTTAGTCAAAGCTGACGGCGAGTGGCTGGTAGAAGTGCTTTCCAAATTGTTAGACAATGCTTGCAAATTCACTAAACCTCAAGGAACCGTAACTGTTAGAGCTCGCTGCAACGGTTCGGGAATGGTTGAAGTTTTGGTAGCGGATACGGGTAGGGGAATAGAACCGAACAGTTTAAAAGTAGTGTTCGATCGATTTTATCAAGAAGAAGGAGCTCTGCGGCGGAGTGCTGGCGGTACTGGTTTGGGACTGGCAATTTGCAAGCAGATTGTTGCCGGTTGGGGCGGAAAAATTTGGGCGGATTCAGCAGGAAAAGACAAGGGCAGCGAATTTCATTTTACCATTCCGATGGTTTAGAGTTGAGAGTTGAGAGTTGAGAGTTGAGAGCTTGCCCTGAGCTTGTCTCCGTTCCTAGTGTGGACTTTAGTCCGCAACTTGGGACGGACTGAAGTCCGCACTACGAACCGCAGCCCCAATCTAAAATCTAAAATCTAAAATCTAAAATCGCTAGATCGATCCGGAATTAGACTTTCACTACAAGTATATTCCCAATAGTTCAGGACGATCGCACGCATAACTGACAACAAATATGAAATCTACCACAGATATTGCCAAACGGCCGCAATTGCAGTTGGGTTCTCAAGGTGCAGACGTATTAGAATTAGAAAAATTGCTGACTAAGTTACAAGTTTACCGCCAGCCAGCCAAAGGAATTTTTGACAAAAACGTAGAATACTCTGTCAAACTGTTTCAATTTCGGGTATTTTTGACATCGGATGGAATTGTCGGACCGCTCACTTGGCAAGCACTTTATACTGAAGCGCCCGTTAATATGCCTGTCTTAAAATTCGGCAGTTCAGGTTCTGCAGTATCCACTGTTCAAGAAGTTCTGACAATTACTAAACACTATAGCGGTAAAATTGACGGCGTTTTCTTTGCACTAACAGAAAAAGGCGTTCGGGATTTTCAAAAAAGCTTTGGCATCAAAGTAGACGGGATTGTAAACCAAGAAACTTGGAAGGCTTTAAGTCAAATTCCTCGCGGTTACGATCCTAATTGGTTTTCGACTTAGGATTGGGATACCTAACGCGGATTTAATCCTATACCAAATCCGCGTTAAATACCCTGTCGATCGTTAACCGCCCCAGGATGCAGAGAAACACTTTCGATCGAAGTCAGAACATCAAAAAGATAGTCAACCATAATTTTAGATAAAATCCCAATTCCCAGTTCCCAATTCCCAGTTCCCAATTCCCAGTTCCCAATTCCCAATTCCCAATTCCCAATTCCCAATTCCCAATTCCCAATTCCCAAATCTAAAAATTATTTTAATTAATTATTAGAAAATACCCTCAGCCAAAAACTGTTAACTTTCCTTACAATTTCAACAGCAGCGTCGCGCCTCAATGATAGGATGCCAGAAAAATCTTCCGGATATACCTATGGCAGAAGAACTCACTGGACAACCCCCTCTTTTCGGTGGCAGCACCGGCGGCTTGCTGACAAAGGCGCTAGTTGAAGAAAAGTATGCTATCACTTGGACTAGCCCCAAGGAGCAAGTGTTTGAAATGCCTAGCGGCGGCGCTGCAATCATGCGCCAAGGCGACAACCTGCTGTATCTGCCCCGCAAGGAGCAGTGCATCGCTTTGGGCGGCCAGCAACTGCGGGCGAAATTCAAAATCTCGAATTACAAAATCTACCGCGTTTTTCCAGACGGTTCTACGGAGTACCTGCATCCCAAGGATGGCGTGTTTCCCGAGAAGGTGAACGAGGGCCGTGCTTACAACGGCAAGATCGATCGCAATATTGGCAGCAATCCCGATCCGATTAAGGTGAAGTTCACCGGTAAGAAGACCAACGATCCTTAAGGATCTAAGGATCTTAACGCCAAGCTGAACCGTGCAGGTGAATAGATATTTCCAAAAAAGTCTGTCAAGGTTAGGGAAAACGCCTACCTCGCAAGCATTATTGGAGATTTTTCAAACTTCCTGCACGGTTCAGTTTGGCATTGAAAATTAGCAGTTTTACTCCTTTCTTTATCAGAAAATTGGGTTTAAAACCCCCGCACTTATAGGGCGGGGAGTGTCAACGACTCACCACTATATCCGAAGGCCGAGTGCGGGCTTGAAAATAGCCCTAGTTGAACCGTCTAAGTACCTTGAATACCTAAGTTTTTTGAATGATTCAAACCCAAACCATCCCCCAAACAGTTACGTTTGATGAGTTCGCAGCCTGGTATCCAGAGAACTCTATTCGTCGCTATGAACTGCACCACGGAGTTATTGTTGAAATGCCTTTAGGAACTGGCGACCATTCGGCTGTAGCCGAGTTTATCTCTGGCGAAGCGTTTTTAGAAATTCGGCAGCAACAATTGCCGTACTTTGTACCGAAAGAGTACATGATTAAGTCTGTCGCTGACAAATCAGGCTATTTGCCAGACGTAATCGTCCTGGACT
>JBOFTL010001147.1:0-11911 GCA_051652045.1 Microcoleus sp.
GGTTTTTTGTTATCATATAGAGTCAATTTATATTTAGACTTTTCCACCAGGATGGAAATTCTCGTTTGATCTAACTTATCCGGTGCGCCTAAAATTTGCGTTAGGGGTTTGTCATAGTTTAATAAATTATCTGGTGGCAATTGGGTATGTAAAACAGTGCGATCGTCGATCGGACAATTATTTAAGCAAAAAACATCTAAAATGTAGGGAATGGGGACAGCATAACCGAGTCTGACAAGTTTCCAGTAAAATAATGAGCCAACAGCTAGCAGCAGAATGACTGTCGGCGAAGCAATCACCCAAATATTACGTTTGTTTTTTTTGAGTTCCATCGCATTGACTGCTGTTTGCAGTGAAGGCTCGATCGACTGGGATGGGCGATCGTACTGCAAATTAATTTTATTGTAATCCTTAGAGCGAACTATCGAAAATCAAAAACTATCGCAGAAGTCAACTGTCAACTGTCAACTGTCACCCATTGAAATGCTTGATCTGAATCGGTTTTGGGGGTTTCGGATGCCTTAACCGTCAAGGCGACTGCTATAGTAAGGTGCGCACTGCGCGCCCTACAATCTCTACTGCTGTTGCACATTTTGGAGAAATGGTATAAGGTGCGCAGTGCAAGCCCTACAATATCTACAATCTCCCATCTAAACAATAGTAAGGTGCGCAGTGCAAGCCCTACAATATCTACAATCTCCAATCTAAACAATCGCCAATCTAACAATCTAAAATCCCAAATCTAAAATCGATAGATGCCCGCTTCATAGCATTTAACAGTTATGAAGCAGGCATCTTAATTGTCTTTAAACCTGACGAAAATATTCTATTCCATTACATCCGCCGTGAAATCCGTTACGAATTTGCTACTACTAACTGTAGCTACTCAGCATCAGAATCGTTAACACCAAGACTGCGTTAGTTAGATAAAAAATACCAACTACCTGAGTTTCCAGCCAGCCGCACAATTCTAAATGGTGGTGTAACGGAGCCATTTTTAACAGGCGTTTCCCAATACCATCCGGTCCTTTTGTAGCTTTGTAATAACCCACTTGAGCGATTACCGACAGCGTTTCAATAAAGAAAATACCGCTGATGATTAATAATATCCAAAGGCTATTAGTTAATAAAGCTACCGCACCCAAAGCACCTCCCAATGCTAAGGCACCCGTATCTCCCATAAACACCCTGGCAGGATTGCGGTTGTGAGTTAAGAAACCCAAACAACTGCCGCTGACGCAGGCGCAAAATATCATTAATTCCGGCGAAGTTGAGGCTACAGATGCGCCCAATCCTAAAAGCGCGATCGCACCTAAACCGCCCATCAAACCGTCAACACCGTCGGTAAGATTAGTAGCATTGCTTTCAGCTACCAACACAAAACCTGCCACCGGCCAAAACAACAAACCCAAAGGCAATACCCAACCGAAAGGTAAAGCAATGTTCGTAGAAATAGCTGGCTGATGGAACATCAACCAAACACAAAAGATAGCCGCAAAAACGATTTGCAAAGCCAATTTCATCCGGGGGGAAATACCTTTATTCGACTTGCGGCGGAGGATTTGCCAGTCATCGAGCCAGCCGATAAAACCGTAAGCTAAAGTTAAAGCCGATACAGCAATAACGTCTGAGTTAAAGTCCGACCACAATAAAGCGACTGCAACCCCTGCCGGCACAAAAAACACTCCTCCCATCGTCGGCGTTCCCGCTTTCTTCAAGTGGGCTTGGGGGCCGTCTTCGCGAATTATTTGTCCTGCTTTTAATTGCTGGAGTAAAGGCACGACGATGTAGCCCAATGCTGCAGCAACTGAAGCACAAATAACTAAAGGCACAAATAGCGATGCAGGTACATTCAAAAATCTGCCCGCTGCTAAATCCAAACCGATAGCTACAATTCCGAGCCCCAAACCCAGCAGCAAGAATAAATTCTTGCCTGTAAGTTTAAAAGGCATACTGAAAGAGACTTTCTCATCCAAAAAGTTGTCCATAACACTCCTCATCACACACCATTTGAGAATCACCACACACCATATAAAAACCAGAAATTGATGATAATTAAAGTATCGGGGGTAACTTTTAGGATCGGGATATTTTGAGTTTTTTAATTTCCTGTTTCCTTTGCATTAGTTAGCCCTTGTCGCAACTATTCGTCGCTGACACCTGCATCATCTTCAATATCGTCATCCAAATCATCGTAAGGGCTGTCCTCAACAGCCATCAATTCCGATATTTCTTCTTCGTGCAGGTAGTCGGGTTCTTGGGCATCCCTGGCTAACAGGCGATTGGTTGATTCCAACCAGTCTAAGAGAGAAGATTGCTGCTTTAATGGAATAACTTCCGCTGGCAGGTGTCGGGGTATTTGACGGAGAGAAGGATTGTACATGATTGTCGGTTTTTAAAGACAAAGTGCGATCGAGTTTGGGTAGTTTTTGGCTGACAGGCCGATCGTTTGGTTTACCCGATCGATCGGGGTTTGGGTTGGGCTAAGGCATTATACCACAGCCCCTCTTTGGTTCCGGATCGGGATAGGATGGCAGATGGGAAAGGCGATTTGCGCCTTTCTCGGGGGCTAGACTAACACGAAATCCGCCCTCCGTCATCCCCCTTTAGTCGCAAATATTTTAATCTGAAACAATTCTTTTATAAGATATCCTAAGATACATTACGATCGACAGATCGATCGATCTTTTTGCCGCTTGAGTGCCGGCTGTAATAAACTGAAACTGTTTGACAGCTTAGGTTTGACAATTATTTATTGGGCGAAAATCCGGCTATTGATTCGAGGGCAAAATTTTCAGGATGGACACAACAGCAGCGGTTGTATACAGCAAAGACGGTTACGACACCGGAGGCGAGAGGCTTTTGGGGCGTCATTCAGCCGGAGAAGGATTTCTCAAAAGCTTAGTCCAACACGGAACTGCGAACTCTCTGTACTGTTGCACGGACAGCGAATTAACTTTCAAAGAGTTTTGCGCCCGCATCCAACCCTGGCTGCAAAGACCCCGCAAAGTTCGCTGGATTAAAGCTTCTCGACCCGATTTGCTTTCGGAACCCGGTACAGTTTACCGACCCGACCCCGCTTTGTCTGAGGTAGTTTGGGCGCGCAGATTTCTCGACCAACGGGCCTACAGCGTTTGTGGCGTTACCCACACAATTGCTACAAAATACGTTATGGGCGCGATCGGCGATTTGGTAGTCGCGCCGGTGCAACCTTGGGATGCCCTGATCTGTACTTCTGCAGCGGTGAAAACAACTGTAGAAAAAGTGATGCACGATTGGAGCGAGTATTTAGCGTCGCGTACAGGCGGTCACCCGAAAATTTTGGTCAAATTGCCGGTAATTCCCCTCGGAGTGGATTGCAGTGCGTTTCCCGAGGGTGCAGCAGCGGCTGACGCGCGCGATCGACAGCGCCAAGAACTGGGTATTGCTCCAGAAGATATAGTTGTGTTATTTGTCGGCAGGTTGACTTTTTCTGCTAAAGCCCATCCAGTCCCGATGTACCTCGCCCTCGAACGGGCGGCCCGACTGACAAAGGTGAAAATTCACTTAATTCAAGCCGGTTGGATCGAAGATCCGCGAGAACAACCCGACTTTAAAAACAGCGCAAAACTCTTTTGTCCTTCTGTAAATACCATTTTTAGCGACGGTAGAAAGCCGGAAATTAGAGCTAATATTTGGTCTGCTGCCGATATTTTTATTTCGCTTTCAGATAACATTCAAGAAACTTTCGGATTGACGCCAATTGAAGCGATGGCGAACGGACTGCCGACAATAGTATCAGATTGGAATGGGTATAAAGAATCTGTCCGCCACGAAATCGACGGCTTCCGCATTCCCACTGTGATTCCACCGGCAGAATCTTGTTTGGATTTAGCCCTCAACTATCTCGACGGCAGCTTGAACTGGCCGACTTATATGGGTCACACTTCCCTAGCTACAGCAGTCGATATTGATGCTTGTACTAGCGCTTTGTGTCAGTTGATTAAAAATCCCGAATTGAGAAAGCGGATGGGGGAAAATGGCAGACAAAGAGCGAGGGAATTGTACGATTGGAAAGTGGTAATTGCTGCCTACGAAAAGTTGTGGCAGGAATTAGCAGAAATTCGCCTCACCGCACCGGAGTCGGCGCATTTGAAACCGGGGATGCCGCCTCATCCACTGTGTGACGATCCGTTTCGAGTGTTGGGTCATTATTCGACTCAAACTTTCAGCAATCAAATGATTTTGAGTTTGGGACCGATCGCCACTCCAGAAATTTTACAGCAGTTGCAAACCATTTGGTTTACCAGTTTCGGTCAGGATCGGAGAATTCCTGTTAAAATTCAGATGGAAATATTGGATGTCATCGAACAAAAGGGTGCTGTCAGTGTCGGGGAAGTAATCGATCTCTACGTGAAAAATAAGCAAGAATTAGCATACTTGTATCGGACTTTGCTTTATTTAGTAAAATTTGGAATTTTAGTTATTAATTATTAATGGACAATTGACAATTGACAATCGATCGATTCGGTCAAAAATCGATTCATTCATGAAGAAATAAGGAAAGAGAATTAAATAACTTGCATTTTTGGTAGGTTGGGTTGAGGAACGAAACCCAACACCACGCTCGAACGTTGGGTTTCATGCTTCAACCCAAC
Source organism: Microcoleus sp. (assembly GCA_051652045.1). Lineage (GTDB taxonomy): Bacteria > Cyanobacteriota > Cyanobacteriia > Cyanobacteriales > Microcoleaceae > Microcoleus. Next base: position 4,638 of record JBOFTL010001147.1, read on the forward strand.
CTACTCCAGTTATTTAATCCACGATCCTAAACAAACTTTTTTCTACACGATCGATCCTCTAACTTTGAGAGAGATGTCATTGTCCATTGTCCGTATATTCATTGTCAATTTTTGAATAAAAATGGTAGAATATCTCAGTTGTAGCAACCGTTAAGGCTATTGGTAATTTCTAAATTGCTAAAATACTTACTAATAGTACCTCTTCCTCGTTCATTCTTCCTGCTTGCTTCTGCTATAATAGTTTGGGGAAGCCTTCAATAGATAAAACTATGATAAAAAAATCCACATTATTAGAATTAATTGCAGGTAAGAATCGCGGTTTGCTGGCAACTACTAGCGACAAACAAGTGATTTTAAGTGCGATCGCCCAATTAGAAGATTACAACCCTACGCCTCGCCCTCTCGAAGCTGCAGAGCTTTTAAACGGCGATTGGCGGTTGTTGTATACCAGCAGTCGCGCATTGCTAGGTTTAGACAATTTTCCGCTGTTAAAATTGGGTCAAATTTATCAATGTATCCGAGTTGCTGAATCTAAAATTTACAATATTGCCGAACTTTACGGCTTGCCTTATTTAGAAGGAATAGTCAGCGTAGCGGCGAGATTTGAGGCGACATCGGAACGGCGAGTGCAAGTTAAGTTCGAGCGATCGATCTTCGGATTAAACCGCTTAATTAAATATGAATCTCCATCTCAATTTATCGAAGAAATAGAGTCGGGTAAAAAGTTTGCTGCTGTAGATTTTGACATCGATTCGCGAGAACAGCAAGGATGGTTGGATGTGACTTATTTGGATAGCGATTTGCGGATCGGACGCGGGAATGAAGGTAGCGTGTTTGTCTTGACAAAAGAGTGAATTTGTGATGTGGAATTAAGGACGATCGCTCTTATAGATGATGTCTAAAAGTATCAGCTATCGAGAAGAATTAAATGATTTTTTGTATCAATCCCGACTGCCCCAATCCTAAAAATCACGACGGGCAAACACACTGTATCAGTTGTGGTGTTAAACTCGTACCCATACTGAGAAGCCGTTATCGCATCATCGGATCGATCGGTCAAGGCGGTTTCGGGAGAACCTATTTAGCAGAAGATATCGATCGACTAAATCAACGCTGTGTTGTTAAACAATTAGCGCCAAATGTTCGAGGAACTTGGGCAATTAACAAAGCAGTGGAATTATTTAAGCAAGAAGCCCGACAACTGCAACAGTTAGGAGAACATCCCCAAATTCCATCACTTGATGCTTATTTTGAAGAAAACAACTATTTGTATCTCGTACAGCAGTTTGTCGAGGGGGATAATTTGTTAAAGCTTTTGCAAACTCAAGGAAGTTGGCAAGACAAGCAAGTTAAGCAATTATTACTCGAACTTCTACCCGTTCTCAAGTTTATTCACGAACAAGATATCGTTCATCGAGATATCAAGCCTGAGAACATTATGCGCCGTCGCACCGACGGTTTGTTAGTGTTAATTGATTTCGGAGTTTCCAAAGAATTGTCGGGAACGGTGATGTCGAAATCGGGAACGCAAATCGGTTCGCAGGGATATGCGCCGCTGGAACAAATGCAAGGCGGTGAAGCTTATCCAGCCAGCGATTTGTTTAGCTTGGGGGCGACGGCTTTTCATCTATTGACGGCGGTAAATCCTTCTCGTTTGTGGGTAGAACACGGTTATAGCTGGACTGCAAATTGGCAGCAACATTTGAAAAGTCCGATCGACAATGAATTGGAAAGTATTTTATCTAAGTTATTGGCAAAAGATCTCCAGCAACGCTATCAATCAGTAGAAGAGGTTTTAAAAGATTTTCAACTTCAGTCAAGGCCGACTGCTGCACCCGCAGCAACTCCTAAACCTGCACCAATTCGCACACTGCCAACGCGACGAAATTTTATTACAATAGCTGGATCTAGTATTGTAGCTGTATCTATTTATGGAGTCCTAAAGCAATATATCTTCTCTTCTTCCAAACCCAAAATCAGCCGAAATTTACAAACATTTGAATTTCAAACCGTGACAGTCAATTCAACCGGGCAAATTATCAACCGCAGCCAAGGACAAGCACGGTTTTTTAGAGAAAATCTTGGTAACGGTATTACTCTAGATCTGGTGGCAATTCCTGGTGGCAGTTTTGTGATGGGTTCTCCCAATACTGAAGTAGGGCGAAGTAATGATGAAGGACCTGTGCGTACTGTGAAGATCTCTCCTTTTTTTATGGGTAAATATGAAATTACTCAAGAACAATACCAAGCAGTGATGGGAAATAACCCTTCAAATTTTAAACGTGCCAAACGTCCTGTAGAACAAGTTACCTGGAATGAAGCTGTGGAATTTTGCCGGAAACTTGCTGAGAAAACAGGCAAGGCTTATCGCTTACCTTCGGAAGCAGAATGGGAATATGCTTGTCGTGCCGGAACTACAACACCTTTCTATTTCGGAGAAACTATTACGCCGGATTTAGTTAATTATGACGGCAATTATCCCTACGCTGCGGCACGATCGGGACTCGATCGCCAATTAACAATGGATGTGGGAAGTTTCTGGCCGAATTCATTTGGTTTGTACGATATGCACGGTCAGGTTTTGGAATGGTGCAGCGATCGCTGGCACGATCTCTATAATAATGATGCACCGACTGATGGCACTTCTTGGGAAACAGGAACAGATAATAATCGAGTGCAGCGTGGCGGTTCCTGGCTAGATCCAGCAGTGAATTGCCGCAGTGCAAATCGCGGCAGGAATTTGGCAGACTACCGCAACGGGGCGATCGGTTTTCGCGTTGCTTTGGCTTCCCCTTATTAGTAGGGTTATCGACTCAAAGTTACACTGCGGGCTTAATACGCGATCGTGATGACTCTTAACAGAAAAGTTTCTCTATTTTAGCTTAGTCATTATAGCGATCGATAATTTAGATACCTTTATATGGCGACACAGATTCCCATGATAAAATCATATATCGATTTCCCAAAAAAGTCAAGGGCGATCGACCTTTTATTCTCAGATAAAAAGGGTCGATCGAGAGGATTCGATCGAGCAACTTTGCGATTGCTGAGGTGCGATCGCCATGACAAGATCTAATATTTCAAACTCTGCAATTAAATGATAATATTGTTGGCTTGCACTCCAGTCGCCTTCAGTGCAGATGCCACTTGCAATATCTTCGATGGTGACGGATCGAAATGTCCGATCGACAGATGCGATCGCACTCTGGAACCTGCGATACTAAATTACATCAGTTATGAACCGCGTCTCCTCAAGACTCACAAAACTATGCCCAAGCCAAAAAAGACTCCTACCAAAAATTATGTTGAAATCAACCTCAGCGACCCAGAATATTACTTCAACCGGGAACAAAGCTGGCTGGAGTTCAACAACCGCGTGCTCCACGAAGCCCTAGACCCCCGCACGCCCCTGTTAGAAAGACTCAAATTTCTTGCTATTTTTAGCTCTAACTTAGACGAATATTTTATGGTGCGCGTCGGCGCTCTAAAACAGCAAGTAGAAGCAAAAGTCCGCAAATTAACTTCCGACGGTCGCACTCCCCAAGAACAGCTAGATGCGATTAACAAACGACTGTTGCCAATGGTTACTCAGCAACACGCTTATTTCGATCAAACTCTGCGGCCGAAATTAGCAGCAAACGGTATCTACATTCTTGACTATATCGACCTCAATCAAGAACAACGCAATTATTTGCACCGCTATTTTAAAGAGCAAGTTTTTCCCGTACTCACTCCCCTAGCAGTTGACCCGAGTCATCCATTCCCTTACCTTTCCAATCTCAGTCTCAATTTAGCAGTAGTAGTTAGAGATCCAGATACTCAGGAAGAATTGTTTGCCCGCGTCAAAGTCCCCCAAGTATTGCCGAGATTTTTGACTCTCCCAGGCGAATTGCAGTGGCAGCAGAGAGGAATGTCTCCCGTGTGGACGGGCGTACCTTTGGAACAGGTAATCGCTCACAATTTAGAAAGCTTGTTTCCGGGGATGGACATTCAAGAATATCACCCGTTTCGGATTACTCGGAATACAGATTTGGCAGTAGAGGAAGATGAGGCAGAGGACTTACTGCTAGCTATCGAACAGGAACTCCGCAAGCGCAGAGTTGGGGGTTCGGCGGTACGGATGGAAATTCAAGTGACGATGCCTGTCGGACTCCGAGATATGTTGGTGGAGGAGTTGGAGCTCGGTCAGCAGGATGTTTACGCCGTCGAAGGGCTGCTGGGCCTCAAGGATTTGATGTCTTTTATCGGGCTGCCGCTGCCGGAACTCAAAGACCCTATTTGGACGCCGGTGGTGCCGCCGCGTTTGCGGTGTACGGAATCGGGGCGGATTTTTGATGAATCTATGTCTCATTGTGATGAGGTTGAGGATATTTTCACGGTCATCCGCCGGGGGGATTTGATGCTGCACCACCCGTATCACTCTTTTGCTGCGACGGTACAGCGATTTATTGCTGAGGCGGCCCACGATCGATCGGTCTTGGCAATTAAAATGACTTTATACCGTACTTCTGGAGATTCCCCGATCGTCAATTCTTTGATTGAAGCCGCGCAAAATGGCAAGCAGGTCGCTGTTTTAGTTGAATTAAAAGCTAGGTTTGACGAGGAAAATAATATTATTTGGGCTCGCAAGTTGGAACAGGCGGGAGTGCACGTAGTTTACGGTTTAGTAGGGCTGAAGACTCACACGAAAATTTTATTAGTGGTGCGTAGAGAAGAAAGTTGCATCCGCCGTTACGTGCACATCGGTACTGGAAATTACAATCCGAAAACGGCCACGCTTTATACTGACTTGGGCATACTGAGTTGCCGGGAAGATTTGGGGGCGGATTTAACAGATTTGTTCAATTATTTGACAGGCTATTCGCGCCAGGTTTACTATCGAAAATTGTTGGTAGCGCCGGTGAATATGCGCGATCGATTTTTAGCTTTAATCCGCCGGGAAGCAGAACAATGTCGCTTGCAAAATGAGGGTGCGATCGGTCAGTGCGGTCGGATTGTTGCTAAAATGAACGCTTTAGTAGACCCTCAAGTGATTGTCGCTTTGTATGAAGCATCTCAAGCTGGGGTAAAAATCGATTTGATCGTGCGGGGAATTTGCTGTTTGCGTCCGGGTGTTGAGGGTGTTAGCGAAAATATTAAGGTTATCAGTATTGTCGGTCGCTTTTTAGAACATTCCCGAATTTTTTACTTTTTCAACGGCGGCGATGAGGAGGTTTATATCGGTTCTGCTGACTGGATGCAGCGCAATCTCAGCCGTCGGGTGGAGGCGATAACGCGGGTGGAAGATCCGACAATTGCTAAGGAATTACAAGAAATTTTGGGGGTGATGCTGGCGGATAACCGCCAAGCTTGGGATTTGCAACCTGGGGGAAATTACACTCAGCGGAGGCCGGCTGCTAATTGCCCGGAATTGAGTTCTCAGCAAATTTTGATGGATATGGCTGTGAATTAAGTTGATAGTTGATAGTTGATAGTTGACAGCGATCGTGCATTAGTTTGTAGTGTGGACTGAAGTCCATGCTACGAATTGATGGACTGAAGTCCATACTACGAACCTGTGGATGAAGTCCATACTACGAACCCTTATGATGAGGACACGGCAATGCTGTGTCCCTACCACGATTAATTGTAGGGAAACGGCACTGCCGTGTCCTGGCTTTTTTGGGTAATAATTCCGATACTACCAGACTCGATCTCAAGTGCCAAAAGTTCGATCGCCCGCATCTCCCAATCCCGGCACGATAAAGCCTCGTTCGTTCACCACTTCATCGATCGTTGCGGTATATATATTCAAACTCGGATACTCCACACTCAACCGCTGCAATGCCGGAGGTGCTGCTACTACAGAAATAATCCGAATCAAACTCGGGTCAACTCCTCGATCGACCAATTCTTTCATTGTCGCAGCGATCGTCCCGCCAGTTGCCAGCATCGGTTCGCTAATTATTACCCGCGTTTCTGGCTGAAACTGTTGTGGCAATTTATTTAAATAACAAGTAACTTCCAGGGTTTCTTCGTTTCTTACCATGCCTAAGTGATACACCGCAGCCAGGGGAACTACCGTCTGAATTCCTTCCAGCAGGGCCAGTCCCGCCCGCAACACCGGCACCACTACTAACGGGGCTTCGGGATTGATAAAGCTTGCAGGACACTCACCCACGGGCGTTTGTACAGTTGTCTCTACTGTTGGCAACCATTCTCGAATTGCTTCGTAAGCCAGCCAGCGTCCGAGTTCTGTCATGGCCGATCGAAATAACACTGAGGGCGTGGCTGCATCGCGGGCGACAGCCAGCCAATGCTTGATTAACGGGTGAGGGGGAACGTATACGCGCAGTTGCAAGGACATTATTGAGAAAATTGGGGAAATTTTGAATTGTGAGGGATTTTTGCCGTCGGGCGATCGGGCTTAAGGTGCACCGCATCCTATTGCCTGTGCAACTTACCACATTCCAGACAGCGCTTACAAGTCGATCGGAAGAAGGAAGAAGGAAGAAGGAGGAATGTCACTACAGTAAGCTTTTCGGCCTAGGGGATCTTGCGTTTAATCAAGTGGACTTACTTACTGCCAACAGCGATCGCCCATTTATTGAAAAATTTTTCTAATAGAGTTGACATAGATTTGCAATAAGGCTATATTTATTTTTAGTGTTCTCCTCTCAAAGGATCGGCAGACGGGGGCAGTCGGCAATGGTAGACTGTTCCCGCATTTTTTTTGAAGGCAGAAGGCAGAAGGCAGAAGGAAGAGGGAAGAAGGAAGAGGGAAGAGGGAAGGGGGAAGAAGGAAGAGGGACGAGGGAAAGGGGAAGAAGAAAGAAGGAAGTTGCCTGTTGCCTATTGCCTGTTGCCTATTGCCGAGCGATCGACTGTAAAATTGAAAGATTATTAAGATTTGTCACCTAATGTCAGCCCCCACCCAATCCCAGTTATTTTCTGCCAATTCCCGCCCCACAGAGCAAGAGTATGACGCGATTATCATCGGTTCCGGTATTGGCGGACTCGTTACTGCAACCCAGCTAGCGGCTAAAAAAGCTAAAGTTCTCGTCCTCGAAAGTTACCTGATTCCCGGAGGTAGCGCCGGATATTTCGATCGAGAAGGCTACAGATTTGATGTTGGCGCCTCAATGATTTTTGGCTTCGGGCAGCGCGGTACTACCAACCTCCTCACCAGAGCCCTGCAAGCTGTAGATGTCTCTCTCGAAACCATTCCCGATCCGATCCAGCTTCACTACCATCTACCGGATGGCTTAGATCTTCAGGTTCCCCAGCTTTATGAG
>JBOFTL010001148.1:0-3378 GCA_051652045.1 Microcoleus sp.
GGTTTTGATTCATCCTGAAGGAGGAGTGCAGCTTCCGATTAACGAACCGGCATCAACTAATTCTCAAATTCAAGAGTTTTTGGATGCCAATCGGGGACCGGGAATTCAGCATATGGCTTTGCAAACTAATAATATTGTAAGCGCTGTTGGCGAATTGCGATCGCGCGGTTTGCCTTTTCTGCCGATTCCTGAAACTTACTATTCTCAATTGCTGTTAAATTGGCAAAAATATTTGCCGCCAGATTGGCAAGAAATCGCAGCTTCTCAAGTTTTGGCGGATTGGCCTGAAGCTTCTCGCGAAGCAATGTTGCTGCAAATTTTTACGCAACCAATTTTTGCGGAACCGACTTTCTTTTTTGAAATTATCGAACGCAGAGTTGGTTTAGTTAACGGCAAACAAGTTCAAGCTGGAGGTTTTGGGGCGGGGAATTTTCGAGCTTTGTTTGAAGCGATAGAAAGGGAACAAATGAAACGAGGCAGTTTGAAAATTGACAGTTGACAATTGACAATTGACAACTATCAACTCTCAACTTTCAACTATCAATCGATCGCGAGCGGGGACGCTCGCACTACAACTCTCAACTTTCAACTATCAACTTTCAACTATCAATCGATCGCGAGCGGGGACGCTCGCACTACAACTCTCAACTATTAACTGTCAATTGTCAATTGTCAACTCTCAACTCTCAACTCTCAACTCAACACCGATAACAAACTGCATCTGATACTAAAAACATACCACCAAACTTTTGCATGATTGGCTGCAATTCTAAAAACAGCGGATCTTCCTGGCCGGCTAAACAAGTTGCTAAGATATAAACGCTACTTAATTGATCGTCGAGATCGTCACTAGATTCGCCAAACTCCCCTCGCCCTATGACGTGACGAATGATACTGTACTTAATAATTCCCATCTTTTCGAGTCGTTTTAGGACAGGTTTAAGCTCGATCGCAGGGACAATTATTTCGAGTCGCTTAATTGTATCCATTGAGTTTATACATTTAATTCCAAATTTGCTTAATAATCTGTAAGTATACTGGAATCCCAATAATAATATTAAAGGGAAAAGTCAACGCTAGTGCCATTGATATGTATAAGCTGGGATTTGCTTCAGGTATACTCATCCGCATTGCAGCAGGAACCGCAATATAAGAGGCACTGGCACACAGTACCACAAACAGTAAAGCATTGCCTACAGATAGACCTAAAAGCTTTGCTAATCCAATGCCAATTATAGCATTTAACACGGGCATTCCAATAGAAAAGCCGATCGCAAACGAGCCAAATAGTTTTAAGTCATTAATCCGGCGGGCTGCAATTAATCCCATATCCAAGAGGAAAAAGCACAAGATTCCATAGAACAATTCATCAGCAAAAATCTTGATTTTCACCCAACCGCTATCGCCAGTAATTAATCCGATAATTAGACTGCTAACTAACAAAAATACCGAGCCATTCAGACAGGCTTCTCGCAATACTTCAAGCCAAGATATTTGTTCTACTTTTTCAGTTTTGCTAGTTTTTCGATCGGGAAACATCCGTACTAAAAAGATGCCGATCACGATCGCGGGAGATTCCATCAAAGCCAGAGCTGCCACCATGTGTCCGCCAAAACTCAGCTCTAATTTTGTTAGCAAGGCACTGGCGGTGATAAAGGTGACAGCACTGATAGAGCCGTAGGTGGCTGCAATCGCGGCTGAATTATAAACATCTAGCTTGAGTCTTAAGATAAAAAATGAGTAAATTGGTACTACACAAGCCATACATATTGCGGCTAAAAGAGTGAAAATAATTTCCAAACTTAAGCCACTTTCAAGAATTTCGTGACCGCCTTTAATTCCGATCGCAAACAGCAGATAGAGTGAAAACATCTTTGGCAATGGCTGGGGAATTTCTAAATCTGACTTGAGCCAAATGGCTGCCATGCCTACAAAAAAAAATAACACTGGAGGGTTGAGAATATTGGAAAGAATCAGGCTAAATTCCATAGGTGCCTTGTTAAAATATCAAATTCGACTTTACTGAAGATTTTGTGATGAAACTTACAGAATCTCACTGAAGTCAAACGAAGCTAATTTTAGCACTTTTTCTATATAAATCTAATCCTTTTCATAAAACGAAACAAATTAATCCCGATCGGCGATTGTTATGGAAGCATGACTCGATGATAGACAGAGCATCGGACACGATTTCAAGGGCGGTATAGCAATCCTTGCAGGAGTCGTAAATTTTTTACCCCACCCCAACCCTTCCAACTCTCAAAAATCCAGTTTTAATTCATGCACTGCTGTCTGTCAAAATTGCTATATTTTTCCATCCATAGGCAATTTCTTTCAGTAAAACTCCCGCCCTAACAGTTTCCCGTTCGTCCACTTTCTCCCCACCTAAAGCTTCATAAAACTTGCAAGCAGAATTTTGGGCCAGCACCCAAACCAGCATTGAATTCAAGTTTAATTCAGCCAAATTTGCTGCCACCCATCTCACGAGTTGCCGTCCGATACCATGACGTTGATAGGCCTCTAAAATATAGATAGCCGATAATTCCCCACGATAATCGTATTTACCAGTTCGCTCCTGACAGCCCGCAGCAAAACCTACAATTTCTCCCAAATCATTTTCAGCAACGCAGGCAAAATCCCCAGTATTTTCTGCATTTAACAAGATTTCTTGCCAATTCTTCTCTCGCGCTTCGTAAGATAAATTAGCTAGAAAATCAGCAGGTATAATGTTGCGATAAGCCGTCCGCCAAGTGTCTGCATTCACCCGCGCAATGGCAGGCACGTCATCAATTGTAGCTGCTCTAACAATCATCTTCAACTGTTCCTTTATCAAGGGAAAATTGACAATTGACAATTGACAATTGTCAGTTCAAGCCAAAATAATTATCCGTTGCCCCTTGTCAATTCAGTTAATTGTTCATTGTCCATTATCAATTTAATTAATTGTCCATTGTCCATTGTCCATTGTCCATTGTCCATTAATCCCGACACATCCGATCGCGCCCTTCTAGTTTAGCTTGATAAAGCGCTCGATCGGCCTGTGCGATTAACTCTTTAATAGATAATCCTGTACGGGGTACAACGCTAGCTAAACCAATACTCGCAGTCACAAAATTACTTACCTTGGAAGCAGCATGAGGAATCGCAGCCTCTGTCAAATTCTGGCGGATTGACTCAGCTACCTGCATTGCCCCTCGAACATCAGTCCCAGACAAAATTAGCGCAAATTCTTCACCGCCGTAGCGGGCTGCTAAATCCCCTCCCCTCCGGGCGTTCATCTTTAAAATTTCGGCTACTTTTTTTAAACATTCGTCGCCCACTTGATGCCCGTAAGTATCATTGTAAAGTTTAAAAAAATCGATATCGCACAAAATCAAG
>JBOFTL010001149.1:0-3967 GCA_051652045.1 Microcoleus sp.
GGAGCGGTAATTCAAGATAATATTTTTTGCAGAAATCCTCGCAAGTTGGTGAACGAAAACCTATTCATCGTTGTGGAAGATCTAGCAGTCAAAAACCAGGTGATAAATCATTACTTAGCTAAAGCTATTAGCGATTGTGGCGGGTTTGGTTTCATGAGAATGCTCAACTATAAGCAACTAGCGCTACTGTCGGTGGAGGCAGCGAAAGACAAACTAGAGGTCGCAAGACTCCTACGAGACTGTCGCCCTGGAGTCAGAAGATCCTACCCTACGCGCCAGCTTTGGTGGTGGGTAGTTTACCTTTTAGGATGCAACAGATCGTGAGAAACTGAATAATTCCCGACTCAAAACTTCCTCACGAGGTCAAGCTAGAAAAGTTGTGGAACCCTGCAAAGACCCTATAACACGGGAAAAACACCGGAAATAGCGCACAAACTAGGGAACTCTATTTACCCTTAGCCAAGCATCAATTACAATTAGGGATATTGCCTCTCCGGGTGACTAGCAAATTCCCCATGTCTTTAAGCTTCTCCTTAAAAAACCAACTCCAAAACCCTCCTGAAAAAAGAGGATTGAGAAGTATTTTCAATCGCTTAGGTATCAGGCAAAAAATCGGCTGCGGGTACGCCTTGGTTATCGGTATTGCCATTCTGGGTGCGGTAGCGGGACGCGGAGTGGAATTGCATTACAAAAACCAAGTTCGGGAAAAATTGGCGCTCGATCGAGATAAAGCTGAAGTCCTGGCCAACCTGAATAATACCGTGCAGGAAGTTAGAATCGACCAGCAAGAACTGGCGAGTTTGGTGGCAAAACCTCAAGCGTTCGACGCCAAACGCTCCCAATTCCTGACTCGCGTCGCCCAGATGAGCGGAATTCTCGACCAACTACAAACCCTACCGCCGAGTTCCAATCCTGATGTTCTGCCAGACTATCAAAGGCTGCAAGAGTTTACCAAAACTAATGGCAAAACAGTAGAAACCTACTTCCAGCAGGTACAAAAGTTATTGGGGAATGTCAAACTATCGAATTTAAACCCGAAACAGCAGCAGGTTTTTCGGGCAAACTTGAATAATTTTGTCACCGGCGCAACTGCTTTGCAGCTTGGAAAGTTTTCGCAGGATGCAGCCGAACTCGCTAGCGGCTTTCGCGACAAAGCAGACCAAGCATTTAGTACCTACGATCGAGCAGAACGTTTGGGAACTCTGATTCTATTTACTTCTTTGGGAATATCGGCGACGATCGCAGCAATTCTAGCAGCATATACTAGCGCCGCCCTCGCCCGCCCCCTAGAAGCTGCTACCCTCATCGCCCAACAAGTTACCGAGGAGTCGAATTTCGATTTGCAAGTACCCGTTACTACTTCGGATGAAGTAGGAATGTTAGCTGTGTCCCTCAACGAACTGATTCAAAAAGTAGCAGAGTACACGGAAGATTTGCACGAAGCAAAAATCGCAGCCGAAGCTGCTAACCGATCGAAAAGTGCATTTCTCGCTAACATGAGTCACGAACTCCGCACTCCCCTCAACGCCATCATCAACTACAGCGAAATGCTGCAAGAAGATGCTCAAGATTCGGGTTCGGAAGATTTTCTGCCCGATTTAGAAAAAATTCAAACAGCAGGCAAACATTTGCTGGACATGATCAGCGATATCCTCGACATTTCTAAAATCGAAGCAGGTCACGTCACGCTATATTTGGAAAACTTTGACGTGCAGGCAATGATCGAAGAAGTCATGACTACGGCTCAACCGCTAGTAGAGAAAAAAGGCAATTCTTTAGCGCTGAAAACCAAAGGCGAACTCGGTACGATGTACGCTGACTTGCCAAAAGTGCGACAAATTCTGCTTAATTTGCTCAGCAATGCTGCAAAATTTACAGAAAAAGGTGTCATTACGATCGGGGTTGAAAGAATTAAAAACAACAGACCTAAGCCGGGAAAACATAATAAAGATGAATCATTATCCGGTTTAAATTACAATTCTCAAATTTTAGTTTTTCGAGTTAGCGATACCGGCATCGGCATGACGGACGAACAATTGCAGCAGATCTTTAAGCCTTTTACTCAAGCTGATGCTTCGACTACCCGCAAATACGGAGGTACTGGTTTGGGATTGACTATCAGCCAGCGGTTGTGTCAAATTTTGGGCGGGGAAATTAGCGTCGAAAGTGAAAATGGTAAGGGTTCGACTTTTACTGTCAGTCTCCCGGAACGAGTGGTAATGCAGGCTTGAATTAGTTGTATTCCGTATTATAAAACATATCGAATACAATACCGCTCACAATCTTGCTAGGTGGAGGCTTAGTCAACAGACAGTCTGTGAAGCGTGAAACTTCTGTTGGTTTTTACGCCAAAAGCCCCCGTCATACTGCTTGCAGTTGACGGGGGAGAACGTCACTAGCACAGTTTTCCTGTTGCCCTAGGTTTGCTTGTTCAAAAAGTTTTGAACTTGCTTCAAAGCGACAGTACCGATGTTGTATACAGCCCAGCCGCCGGCCAAGATCAAAGGCAGCAAAACTATCAGTAAGCGGAAGTCAAAATCCATTGGTTCTCCTCCTTAAAGTTTTTTAACGCTTAACGCTTTGTATCTCATTTTGCGATCGTTCTCTAGACTATCACGGTCAACGATCGATTGCGATAGATCTACTATCGCCCGACAATCTGTTTGGCAATCCCTTCTACCACTGCAGTTAAAGGATCTGTGGGATAGTTCAAAGCAAACACCCCTTTACTCGCCAGCAACATCATGCGATCGCTATGGGGCAACACCCCAGCCACAGGGATGCCGTAGATTTTCTCTACCTGCTGCTTCAAGTCGTCGAAATCGATGGATTCCGGAGCTTTGTTAATCGTCATCAATATTTTGGGTACTTCTAATTTGCGGGCGACATCTACCGTTACGGCGGTTCCCTGAAAGTCTTGTTGATCCGGGCGCAAGATCAGCAGCAAAATGTCGGAGATAGTAATGCTGAGTAGAGTTTCCTCGTTCAGACCGGGGTGAGTGTCGATAAATAGGTAATCTAGGTTGAGAACGTCGATCAGTTCTTGAAAACCGTCGGTTAACAAGCCCACATCGTAGCCTTCACGCAACACTCGCGCGATCTCGCCTGCTTTAATGCTGGAAGGTATCAGGTGAAGGCTGCCCTTAGCAGCTAATTTTGGCAGCATCGAACTCACATCGTAGGCCGCATCAGCGATCGGACACCGACCCCACAGGTAATCGTTGAGACAGCGATTCATGTTGTTCTCGCTAAAGCCGAAAAGTACGTGAATGCCGGGGGATTGAATGTCTGTGTCTACAATGCCGACCCGATTTCCGCTGCGAGCGACAATAGATGCCAGATTTGCAGTCGTGTTCGATTTGCCGGTGCCACCCCGGTAGGAGTGGACAGAAATGATTTTTGACATGATGTACGCGGGAGGGCGAAAAGGAGAGACGAAGAATTTTAAGTTGCGGTGAATGCTCCACCCTTGATTCTTGCGAATAGAAGCGTGGAGTTTAGCTCCTTGACATCCACCCCGCCGTAGAACGGCGAGGATTCCCAAGCCTCACGATTTGGGTTTCTGCTTCCTTCCTTTGGGGTTTTTCGCACCTGCCTTCACAGATTTACTCTGTTCGGGTCTTACGGTCGCTCCACAGACTTTCACCGCAAGCCCTGCGGCAAGAATATTGTTTGCTGCATTGAGATCTCGGTCGTGGTGCACCCCACAATTGGGACACTCCCACTCCCGGATCTTCAACGGCAATTTTTCCACAATGTACCCGCACTCAAAACATCGTTTTGAACTGGGAAACCATCGGTCAATCTTAATTAAAGTACGACCGTACCAATCGCACTTGTATTCAAGTTGCCTGACCAATTCACCCCAACTTGCATCGCTAATGGCAAGAGCGAGTTTGGGGTTTTTCACCATGTTCTTCACAGCTAAATCTTCCACGGCGATGGTTTGATTTTCACGCACCAACCG
>JBOFTL010001150.1:0-15214 GCA_051652045.1 Microcoleus sp.
ATCGGCGACAAGATTATGTTATCAAACGCGCAGAATACGAACAAGCTAACGTGCCAGAATACGTAATTGTCGATCCCGCCCAAAACAGAGAGAGAGTGCGCGTATTGGCATTTCTTGAAGGTGAAGAGAGTTATACGCAAGTAGATTACTTACTGGGGCAAGAAATGGTATCTGTAGTATTTCCCGAGCTGATATTATCAGTAGATGAAATACTTTGTCCGCCGTTAGTAGAGGACTTGCAGCAAGAAGAAAGAGCTCAGTTGCAGGAAATCGTACAACAAGCTGAAACCGAGCGCCAACGAGCCGATAATGAGTACCAGCGTGCCGAAACCGAGCGACAACGCGCCGATAACGAGCAGCAACGCGCCGAAAGATTAGCCCAAATGTTGCGAGAATTGGGAGTAGATCCCGATACTGTTTAGGGAATTAAATTAAGATCGATCGACCTTAACCCTATCAATTATCCCATCACAAATCGCGGATAAAATAAAAGCGATCGCCCCGCCAATTCTCTCCTTTAATTCGTCCCAAGTAACCCGTAAGTGGAGAGGAAAGTTCTATTAAAATTTCGTGCATTTCTTCATGCCCCAATTGCTTAGGTGGATTGGGATTAGCATAATATGCGCCATGAAGAGCATCAACTCCAGTATTGTTAACACCTGGGATTTCTAGACGCTTTTTCACGAGTTCAATTAGGTACGATCGCACTTTAAGCTTTTCCTGTACGCTATCAATATAGCGATTAACCTTAGCATCAGCTTCCTCGCCAAACGGCTGTTGTTCCAAACAAGGTTTTAACTGTAACAAGTCGATCGCACCTGGGTGCTGAGCTTTCAATTCAACTAATCTTTGCAATGTTTCCGGGCGAATTACATTCATCTGATTTCCGATCGCAGTTTGGTTAGCGTGTCTATTTAACTGACCGGCAGCCATAATTATTTTAATACAATGCTTGTATTTCTCCTGAAGATGCTTGTGTCCTAACTTGATAAGTTGGGCTGGCGTTCCATCAGCTACAGTTTCACTTTTGGTAGCTTTGCACTCTCCTACTACCTGATAGGGAGTTTCACAATAAAAATCTAATCCGCCAGCACCACCTGTTGATTCTGGATCGAGGCTAGCTTCCAGTTTGTTATTAGAGTTCGCAAATCCTAGTTCGATCAAACTTTTGCGGACTAACTTTTCAAAGCCATTACCATCGCTAGAGTTGCCGATTTGTGCTATTGTTTTAATCCAATCTAAATCTGAATCTTGTTTTGGCGTGGGTGATTTGTCAAACCAACCAAGAAATATTTTGATATCATCGTTGAGCTGATTAGCAGCTAAGTTGCTACTACCAATTTGCTCAACTTGCAACTGCAAAGCTTCTAAATATTTATAAGGATAGACTTCTCCAGCAATCAATAGAGCTTTACGCTTATAAAAACTAGCTTCGGAAATCACCGGAGTATCACTCTCGCGGTTCATGACCATCACATCCTCGCTCTGCGGCCAAAAGAAGAGTCCTGACTCTGTTTGCGCATTGACCGCACAAGGATGAGACAGATGATAAACTCGTAACATCAATAGCTTTAGAACTTGGTATTGTTCAAAAATATGTTCCAAAGCCTCCAATTGCCAAATCGTTGAGTTTGCAATTTGCTGCAGAAGGTATTTTTGCTGTGAATTTATACGCCAATGATATTCACAACGCGCCCATGATTTAATCTGGATAGGATATTTTTGAATTTCAGCAAATGCACTTTCAGCCTTCGTCAAATATTGAGGTTGATAATATTGATTGAGGCTAAGTCGATCTGGAAGGTGTGGACTGGGATAGAGCCAGAATGCCTCACCTTCTCTAATATGCTGCCTGAATGGTACGGCAATCAGCCGGCCTAATGTTAGCTGTTCAACATCACAAGCTGGTAATTGAATACCCTTAATGATTTGAAGATTCATATTTAAGTAGGAGCGCTTAGAATTTCACAAAGTAGTGGATTTTCAGCAGCTAGGTTCAATTCTTTAACAAACTCGATCGCCTCCTGCTTAGTAAATCCATAGTTTTCAGCTTCTTCATAAATTTGATGAAGTGCTGCTAAAGGCTTAATCTCATCCTTCTTGAGAACCACAACCTCACCACCTTGTTGCTTTACCAGTTTCTCTTCAAGCTGTTTGCCTTTCTTCCAGCTTAGAGGAACAGGCGTTGAGCGGACTAAGCAACCACGAGTAATATTATGTTGCTTATATTTCAACAGCCGTTCCATTGCTGCGTTGAATGTCCTACCAGTCTGAGTTTCCGAAACTCTAACTCCTATTCTTACCGCTGTTTGTCGAATTGTATCATAGCCATCAATAATTAAATGTAGATTGTGACCTGCCTGCTTAATGGGTGTAACAGAATTAATTATTACATTCTCAGTTCCATTTTTAGGAATCATTGACATTGTAGACGCAATAAGAGCAGCTAACTGATCGTCGTTTCTCTCGGGTACGGAAACTCTACTCAAAAGCTCATTATAAGCATCCATAAACTCTTGTCGTTTATTGTTTAGTGGCTTTTTAGTTAAAATAACTCGCTCTAAAATTTCCACTGATTCAAATTTCTCCGCACACCATTTCATTAAGTCTCTTACACCAGGAGCTTTACTGGCAATACCTCTGATTTCATTAGCGTCGAAAGGATATAAATTCGGATAATCATCAGAATTTAGATTGTTTTTTCGGTGAAACCAAGCGAGCCTCAATTTAACAAGCTCTAGCATCTGATCGGCAGTAGGTGGATTTGTAGCTATAGACCATTGTCCTACACGATCGGGTATTCCACTTCCCATTTGTTCAATTTCCTTCCATGTATCGCTAATAACGCAACAGAGAAGAAGTACATTGCTACATTGAAAGTAAATTCTATCTATGCAGCTAGCTACAATTTGAGCTGCACTATCACCGCAGTCATTAGCCGCTTGAACTCGATCTAGTTGATCGAAACAAATCAATACTGGTCGTGAGGAAACTCTAGCAAGCTTACATATCTGCTCTATGAACCAAATAGATTTTGCATCTTGTTCTTGCTGCGAAAACTCTGGTAAACCTCTTTTCCTGGTTTCAGGATTATCGATACCTTGAATCCAATCCTTAGCAATTTGAGCGAGTGAATTCGATTTAAATATGAGAAATATAACTGCTCTCAAAAAATTAAAATCGATGTCATGTTGATATTCTAAGATTGCTTCAACTACCTCATCAATAAATTGCAGTTGTTGATCTTTATTTAGATTCTGGATTAAGTATTTCCTTAATTGTTCTGGATGATTGCATTTTTCAAGATAGGGCTGGTATTTTTCTTCAAATTCTGTTCCCTGAAGAGTCGCAATCATAGACGCAGCAAGTTGCTGCCATTGCGTGACTCCTCTGACATCTTGGTGATTAAAGCTGAGTGAAAGATGAAACCGCACGTGGGAGTCAATTCGACTAGCATTAGTAAATGGAGGAATGTAGGCAAATACAGCTCCACCGTCGCGCTCAATAGTTTTCCATATCCGGTGAATCGTATGGCTTTTTCCTGTGCCTCTATCACCTCTGATTGCAATTCCGATTTTATCAGAATATCTTTGGCGGACTTCAGAAATTGCTCTATAAATTGTTTGGTCAACTCGTTGGTTGAGGTCAGCGAGATCGGTCACGACTTCACCCCACACCTCCTGCGCACTTACAACGGTTTTCAATTTGAAAGGATTCGGCTGTTGTTGGCGCGCTTCTTCAAACAGTGTATAAGGATCTTGCATTGTTTTCGGCCTCAATCTCAAGATGGTTTGCTAGCGAAAAATAAAAGACCTCTTACGTCATCACTGATGGAGTCTCGTTTTTGTTCATCAGTTGCTCCACGAGCCTCCCCACTTTGGAGATAAAATAAACGATCTGCCTGCATTTGCATGATCGAGTCATTGAATTTCTCCCGGCTCACCTGTTCCCCTAGCTCACGGCGCAAATGCCAAATAGGTACAAGCCCGCTGTAGTTGTAGGCTTTGTCTAATTTCTCAAATAGGGAAAGGGCTTGAGACTTAAACTCTTCGTAAGATGCGATCGCCCCTCCATCTCCCTTCCCTTTCTCAACACTTGTTTTCTCAACACCAACACCAACAGAACTATCTGCATGACGCAGCCATTTCAACAAAGCATTTCCCAGTCGCGTACCGATTTGAGAACCGTCAAACTCAAACCGAGAATTCTGGCTTTTTACCCCCTCTACTAAAGCTTCTTTCCCTTTCGCACTCAATTCCACCAGCGTCAGTCGATTTTCTAGCGAATATACCGTACATCCTGATGTTTGCAATTCGCTCAGAACACCTTCATAGTTCTTACTCGTCTCCCCAGTCCTCACAATCCTCTTAGTCAAATCCCCCTTCTTCACCTTCATTTTCCCGCCGCCCAAATCCCACAAATTCAGCAGCACCCGTACTTTTGCCTTAGCATCCCACACCGCTTGCTCTTCGGCTGTCAAAGTCTTAGACACCGCAATTTCATCTTTCTCAGACATATCCATACCTTAATTTACCCGTTCATGAAAGCGAATTTTATCATAAATCTTACTAAAAAACATCTCAAATTTCCAGCAATTTTGCGAGTAACTGATTCAAATTTAAATTAAAGATGAATGGGATTGACTAAAAGGGGATCGTTTGATAAAATGTCGAACCTGACTGACGATCGCACTTCAAATTATCTGCAATAAGTTCGATCGAAACCTTTCAAAGCACAGCCCGCTACCCTCGATCGACCTCAACAAATGTAGCGATCGCAACTATAAGTAATCACCGAAAAAACAGCTTAATTGCTACTTTAGTTCAATCTCCGATTCTGCCTTGAGAAAGACGAAAGCAGCTCAAACATCTTGTTACCTTACAAACAAAGCAATGAGTTACACAGTTTTATGAAAACCATTCCCGATCGAATTTCAGACATCAAAGACAAACTGCCTGACCTCACACCCACTCCTCCCGGTTTAAAAGCTCAAGCATCCAGCCACGACCTTAAATCCCGTTTGGATTGGGGCGAACCCGCACTCACAATTATCGACGTGCGCGATCGGGAAAGCTTCAACAACAGCCACATTATGGGTGCTCTACCAATGCCAATGGATGAATTAGTAGAGCGAGCTCAATCGAGTTTAGAACCGATCCGCGACATCTATATTTACGGTGAAAGTGACGAACAAACAGCCGAAGCCGCCAAACTGCTGCGCGAAGCAGGCTTTAGAAAAGTAGCCGAATTAAAAGGCGGAATTCCTGCTTGGAAACAGATCGACGGTCCGATCGATGGTGCGGTAGAACACGACAATCCCGGCCCGGATGCCTACAATGTGTTCGCTCGCTTGCAGCACCACGCCAAAGCCCAGAAAGTTAATAGATAATTTCAGATTTTACGGTCTTCGCTAACCAACAAGAGTTGAGAACGATCGCACTTTAATATGCAGTTATTCTCAACTTTTAGCAATTGAAAACATCTCGATTGCTAGCTGAATCAAGAATCAGGACTGAAGTCCTTACTACGAACCCAGTCGATCGCTCGCCATCAGATTAGTTCGTAGTGAGGACTTTAGTCCTCATCATTGAAGAACTGAAGTCCTTACTAGGAACCCAGTCGATCGCTTGCCGATAATCGAACGAACCTAATATTTGACATAAAAAATTAACTTTTGGAGTGTTTTTTGGTTCGAGAAACACCTTTTTGAAATTTCTCAGACATTATGCAATAATATATAAGACTGCCAAGATATCTCTGATGTCGGAAGTTAGCCGGATTAAAAGTATCAGCTCCAGACTGAGGTTTTGAAGATTATATGTTCAGTATTGACATCATTGTGAAGAACACGCCCGTCTCGCTGTCAGTCCAACGGAAGTTGGAGGCGGACGCAGAGACTGTTTACCAGCAAGTTCTAGAGGCAATTCGCAGTTCCCAGCCCCAAGTTTTGGAACTCACCTGCGAGAAAAATCCCGAGAAAAAGGTAGCCGTCCTCAGCAGCGAGATTTCTGGAGTCGTCGTGGCCGAGAAATCCGGGGCGGCTTCCACAGGCAGATCTCCGGGCTTTGTCACGATGATGGCTGCGGAATGAGATCCCAGGGTGCAGGTGCCGATATGAATCCGCCGGCTGTTGTCACGCGAGATTTGTGTTTTAGCTGGCCGTCGGGCGATCGAGTGTTGCAAGATTGCTCGATCGAAGTCCCTAAAGGCGAGTTTTGGATGCTGTTGGGTACCAACGGCAGTGGCAAATCTACCCTGTTGAGGCTGATGGCCGGCCTGCTGCACCCCCAGTCGGGCGACATTAAGCTGACTGGACCGATCGGTTTTGTGTTCCAAAACCCAGATCACCAACTGGTAATGCCGACGGTAGGTGCGGATGTAGCTTTTGGCTTAGTCGAGGAAAATCTTTCCAGCCTTCAGGTTCGCCAGAGAGTGGCGGAGGCTTTGGAGGCCGTGAATTTGCTAGATTTGCAGCGGCGGCCGATTTACGCTTTGAGTGGCGGACAAAAACAGCGGATTGCTTTGGCTGGTGCGATCGCCCGTCACTGCGAAATTTTATTATTAGATGAACCGACGGCTTTATTAGATCCTGATTCTCAGTTGGATTTGGTGGCGGCGGTACAGCGGTTGGTGAAAAATCGGGGAATTACTGCTTTGTGGGTGACTCACCGTTTGGATGAGTTGAATTATTGCGATGGGGCTTTTTTATTAGAAAATGGGCAAGTGGTCGATCGAGGCGATCCGGCGCGTTTGAAGCAGCGATTGATGCAAAATCCCGAGGTTTAATTGCGATCGCAGTTGAGAGTTGAGAGTTGATAGTTGATAGTTGAGAGTTGATAGTTGGCATTGGGCAACAACTTAAAATACAGCTTTTTGTTGGTAAAAGAGGTATGCAGAGATTGTAGGTAGGGACACGGCATTGCCGTGTCCTGGATGAGATGATTCGATCGCCAGGTACTTCATTCTGGGTGCAATCTGCTGTATCTTCAATTAATAATAATATGCTGTTTAACTAATGACAAATCCGCCTCACTAAAATTAACAGTCAAAGCCACATTTAAATTTTCCAACGACTTGATAAACCACAGAATTTCATCCGATGCTTTACCTTCATAGTGATTGAACAAAATAGCAAATCGCTTTTCCAACTCCGGTTTAACTTTGCGGGACAGCAGCACGAGTTTCAGCAGCAAACCCATTGTCCGGCTAGGACCTAAGTTGTGTACCAAATCATAAAAAACATAATGGCTGGGATGGTTGGGATTTTCTACTACTAAAAAGTTGAACAATTGCTGGCAAGTCCGTACTAATAATAAATTATTTAACTTCACCGAGTCATTTTCCGGCAAGATATTTTTGATGTGTTTGTACAGGCGATCGTTAAATTGACGCCCTCCATACTCCGGCTCGATCGCCGATAATAAATATTCGTATAACTCGACTTTAAACACTCGGTAAGATGGAGTTTGTCTGACATCTCTCAGAAAAAATTGAGCCAATTCTTTGTGAGTGCGATCGCCCCTGACTTTTCCCGCAAACTCCCTAACGGCTAAATGCAGTTCATCATCGTTCAACATTGTAGGATTTGTTGCAGGTACAAAAAGTTTTGTCGGCGTACTTTCTCGAACTACTAAATAATTTAAATACTGAGATAAATCTGTTTCAAATTGCTGCTGTCTTTGCTGTTGCAAAATTTTGACAGTTTTATGATCTTCGTCTATGCTATCCTTACTCAACAGCGAATGTCCGTACAAATAAGGGTATCTGCCAATCAATTCACCTAAAGCATAATTAATCTCTTCTTGATGTGATTCGGGCTGTTTTTCTACAGCTTTTACCAAACGTTCTAAAGTGATAAATTCTTCGCTTTTAGTAAATAAAGCTATTTGATCTTGCAACCGCTTGACGATGTAAAAATCCATCCCGAAACGCGGAACGGTTTGCTTGAATAAAGCTACCAAATTAGAGATGGCAAATTTGTGCTGCGAGTGTAACTGCCAGCGGTTGATCGGAATGTAGCAGCAGCGGTGCAGAATATATTTAAACTCACGATCGAAGTTTTTGACTGAGATAATATTGTACAGGGCTGCTTCAATATCGCGATCGGGATAACCCATGCCATCGATAAATAGTTGACGGAATCTTTCTATCACCTGATTCGGCGTCATTGTTTGCACGCAGGAAACTATGTGATCGTACAATTTTTGCTCGTCATTGCCAGTTGCAAAAGTTTGTGGTGTTAGCAGGCTGTCGGTGCGGGTTTCGGTGAGGGTTTCGGTGAGGGTTTCGGCATAAGTTTCGGTGGCAGTTTCGGCGCGAGTATCTGTAACTGGTGTGGCAATTGACTCCGATTTTTCTGAAAAAGGGCGATCGAGATTTAAGAACCAATAGTGTTCTTGACTTAATTGTTTATCCGCCGCCCATTCCAAGGCCTCTTGCAAACTTTCCCCAGTTAATAACAGCGATTCATCTTCTCGATTAGATGCCAGCCATGCCGCTAGGGATTCCCGATACGGAGCCAGATTTCCTAATTCTTTTTCCGTCCAAAATAGATTGAAAACTGACTGGTAAATGCGATTAGCAACTATTAATTTACTATGATATTTAACAGCCAATCCTGACAGTAACAGTTCCATTTGTTCGGGAGAGTAATCTGCTATTACTCCCCCCAGATCTCCCGAATTTTCTAGATCGGAATCCTGCAAAATTTTTTGGTAAAGGGCTAGCAGGCGACTGGGATTGCAGCGGCCGCCCAGCAGTCGATCGCGAATAATTCTCAAATGTGCCTGCGCGTCGCGTTCTTCCCAATGCTTGACAATCCGATTTTTTACCAGTTGTTCTATTTCCTGGGCTTCCGAATTTCTGCCAATAAAAGACCCGTATTCCAGTACCAAATGGCAAAGTTTGTGAGTCAGAAATGGTTGCCCGCCCGTCCAAGTTAATATTTCTTGGAGGGCTTTTTGGGGGCGAAAAGCTTTGAGTGCCAATCCTTTTGCTAGCGGCAAACTTTCGTGCAGTTGCAACCTGCTTAAAGTAATCGGTTTCCCAATATTTAAAGGGACGCTGTTGCGCTCGTGCACCAATTCTGACGGTGCTGCTACTCCGAAAACGGCAAATGTCAGGCGTCGGTATTCGGGTCGATCGACCCGTTTTTCGTAACAAGATCGGATGAAATTAAAAAAGTCGCTGGGACTGAAATTTAAGTTGAGGATGCTGTCAATTTCATCAAGGAAAACTACCACATTTTGCCTCAAAGATCTTAGCAGAACTCTTTCAATAAATATTTCTAATCTTTGGATCGGTGACAGCAGGTTGCGATCGTTCCACCATTTGAGAGCATCAAACCTATTTGCGATGTGCAGGCTGCTGGCAGTATAGTAGATAATTCCCGCATACCATTTTTGGGGAGAAATATCTGGGTAGCAGATACTTTTGAGATCGACAATGGCGCAAGCGGTACCTTCTGCTTGCAGCCTGTTTGCAGTTTGCAGCAGCAAACTGGACTTTCCCACTTGCGGCGAACTCAAAACATAGCAGAAGTGTCCGGCCCTGAGTCCTTCATAGAGTTCAGTGTCAGCGCGCCGCCTGACATATGTGGGAGAATCGGCGGGTAGAGCTCCCCCGACTAGGTATTGGTAGGTTGAGTTTGCTTCTCCTGTCGCCTGCGGATTCATCAAGACGCTACACCTGCTGGTAAAACTGACTCAAACTTAGCTGACGCTAGCTGACATTCTTTCCTACGCTGTTGGGCGGAACCTAGTGGAGGGAGTCGGCTATCCCAAAAGAGGTAGGTTGCCACTTCAACACATTAATCTTGCCATCAAAATAGAAGTCGATCGAAATGTTACAAGTTAAACAAACAATTGACTCCAGCGACTGCTGGCAAATTTTAGACGATCTGAGTTACTCAAACTATGCCGATCGATACTTTATTTATTGTCTCTCAATCCATCCTTCTATTTCTTTATCTTTACCGTATCTTTGCAACTGCAAATCCCCCGATCGAACTATTGTGCATCCCGTATCTTTTTCGGCTGGCATATTTACAGAACTTATATTAAGTTTTACTAAACACGGTGCGCCAACCAAAACGCTGTTGTGTTTACATTATTTTACATTAATCATTTAAATTTCACATAGTGATATGATGTGGCCAGATGAGCTGACGATCGCCCGAGTAGCGAGCATTAGATCTCGCAATCTCAGGAGGTGATACCGAGCGGTGTTGTTTCAGTCTAATCCTTATGCTATAAGGCTTCTGGCTGCTGCCCCCTCCCTGTTTTTCTGGCAGGGTATCGCAACAGCAGCCAACAAAAAACCCCAGCGTTTGCTGAGGACTGCTTGAGTGGGAGATATCGTTAATCTGCGTTTTTTTGTTTGTCTAGATTGCATGGAATTCCATGCTGGTAAAAGATGCGCCCTGATGAATTAACTACCCGATGGATTAGCACCCTGATGGCATAACTCCCTGATAGATGAAAGCCCTGATGGCTATAGCTCCACTACCCAAAAATTTTGGATTGGTGGAAGATCGTGGACACTACTAACACGTCACTTCCGGCGTTTCTGGTCGCTCAGGGTGTGCCTGTCTGAAATTAATTATGGCAGGCAGATTCTGCAGAATACAAGTGGGCTATTGCATCGACCCACTTCTGATAGATTGGATTTGCCAAAAAGTGTCAATTTGCAAATCAGGGTCATCTAACTTATGAAAAACAGCATCTTAGTTTTAGGGGTAATTGCCTCGGCTGGCATCAGCTTGCTTTCTCTAGGCACCACCAGCGCAACTGCGATCGCCCCACAGCACAAAGCAGCAAACAGTTTGACCGTCTCGGATAGTCGTCCCGACTTCAACTACACTGGAACGAATGAGGATGGGGAACAAGAAGAAGTAAAGACGGGTAAAGGTCGCAAATAACCTGCACCGAAGTTGTTGTCAATGATAGTTGTCGTTGGTTGTTGCCAAAACCGCCTCCCGATCGGGAGGCGGTACAAACTCCATCTTGGTATCAGTCTACCTAAATCTCCGGGGTGAGTGGGAAAATGAAGAGGTAGGTCATACCTCGGCTGGGGTCTTCCCGTTTTTCAAACTCCCTGCCTTTTAATGTTCGGGTCGCTCGGCTCTGGCTTTCATCGTATTTCATTTCGTAAAAACCCAATGGAAAATACTCTCGAAACTACTCGCAGACAGCGGGTATTGACAAGAACCCAGGAACGGCGTCAGGCGACACCCAAGGAAAAACAGTTAATTCACTTGCTGGCCAACATGGCTTGCAGTTTGGTTAACTACGACTACAAACACGCAACGACTAAGGGAGCGATCCCGCCTTCGGAACGCAAGCGTTTAGCTGAATGGCACTACCTGCGAGTTCAGCAAATTCGCCGGATCGAACGTTCTCTGGAACCCGTGGCTACCCTCAAGCGCGTCTACTACAAAAGCATCCTCAGTCCGAGGGATCTCAAGTCTTTGAAACTTTTGTGGCTTGACGAGGAGGACAAAAATCGGGTCAAGCGGGTCGATCCTGACTTGGACGACATACTCAGCGAAGCTTTGGACAGGGGAGATACTTTAAAACAGCTATTTCACACGATCGAAGTCAAAGAACGCACTTTTGCAGCAACTCCTCGGCCCGGAGCCGTGCCGCTTTGGGTCAGAGAGTGGGAAGATTCGGAATATGACATCAACTTTTTTCCGCCTTCCTTCTCTGCATGGGCTGCGATTAAGGACGATTAAGCTCAAAACAAACTCTTTTAAATGGCAACGATTGGCAAAAGTTACCAAAAAACAGGGTTTAACATCCATCCTTCTGGGACGGCTGTCCTAAATCTGGTACAAATGGAAGTTATTGAACGAGTTTTTTGTACTGCGCGTCAGTCAAACACCATCACAGGGTTGATGTCTGTTTGGTTGCAGGTAAATTCACCCGCATCCCTAGGTCGAAAAGCATCTCAGTTCTTAGAAACGAGATTGTCCGAAAGTCAACTCCATTTGCTTTGACCGCCATTCCCGAGAAAAGTGCCTGCTGCAGGTCCAACTGGCGGTAAGTAGTGGAGGTCGCGGTAAAGAGAAGTAAATCGCAGTCAGTACCGTTGTACAATTGGTGAAAACCAGGGCTTCAGCTAAGAGCTGATAGCTGATAGCTGACGCTAATAGTTGCTCATGACTGACTCGATTTCTACTTCTCCTTTAGATTCGGTGGCCGATACAGCCGAACTCCGCTCTCAGTTGAGGTCGGGTTCGGAAAAAACTCAACTGCAATTACTGCAACAGCAGATTGCTGATTCGGGTTGGGATGTATTGATGGAATTTTTATTAGAGCGCAAGTCGGAGGCACCGACTGCGGTAATGGGTAAGGTTTACCAAATTTTGTACAGTATTTTGCACAGTGCTAATTCTGCTAGGGTGGCGGAGTTTTTACAAAAGAATTTTCCGACAGGGGTTGTGCCGCTGCGATCGACCTCAAATATCGATTATACTCCGCTGCAACAGTTATTAACTTTACAGGAATTTCAAGAGGCCGATCGCTTGACTTTGGATAAACTTTGTGAATTGGCGGGGGGAACTGCGCAGCAGAGAAAGTGGCTGTATTTTACAGAAGTCGAGAGTTTGTCTGTGGTGGATTTGCAAACAATTAATACGCTGTGGCAAGTTTATTCGGAAGGTAAATTCGGATTTTCGGTGCAGCGGGAAATTTGGCTGGGTAGCGGTAAGAATTGGGAGAAGTTGTGGCCGCTAATTGGCTGGAAAAAGGGAAATAATTGGACGCGCTACCCGCAGGAGTTTATTTGGGATTTAAGCGCGCCGCGAGGACATTTGCCGCTGTCGAATCAGTTGCGGGGAGTGCAGCCATTTGCGGCTTTAATGAGTCATCCAGCTTGGGTGAAATGAATGGTTTGAGGGTTTTTAGAAAGTGTGGGGCGGGTTTGATGTTCGCCCCATATTTTTATTTAACCGCAGAGGGCGCAGAGAAAGAGAGGAAAGGGTGTCATTGTCATTATCTCATTAACAGAGAAAGCGGGTTTTTATTTCTTCTTGCGTACATCCTGTTTCTAAGAAATTTGGAAAATTTTATATAATACATCTATCCACTAATTAGCAATAGGGCTGCGAGTCATGGTAGGTATCGGAACCCAACTCACTTTAGAAGAATTTCTAGCTTTGCCCGACGGAGATGTATATTATGAGTTTGTAGATGGTCAAGCAGTTGCTAAAGTGTCGCCAAAATTTTTTCATTCTTCTTTACAAGGAGCTTTATGTCTCCTGATTCGTGCGTGGTGTAGGGGCAGGGGGCGAGTGCTTCCAGAATTGGCAATTCTATTAAAACGTCAGGGGAAAGATTGGGTACCTGTTCCCGATTTAACATATATTTCTTATGCGCGGCTGCCGAAAAGTTGGCGGCGAAATGAAGCTTGTCCGGCCATTCCAGAATTAGTAATTGAGATTATTTCTCCAGGTCAAAATATGGAGGAATTTGAAGACAAGGCACGGGATTATTTGGCTGCGGGTGTGCCGAGAGTTTGGGTTGTAGATCCAGAGACTATTTCAATTAGAAGCTTTTTTCCCGATGGTTCGAGTCAAATTTATACGGATAATGGGGCGATCGTCGATGAGTTGTTGCCTGGTTTGGAGTTGACGACTCGGCAGATTTTTGAAGAAGCAGAATTGATTGATTGATGGGGGCGATCGCTTTTTGGGGAAGAGGGAGCGATCGCAATTAATTTATTTAACATGAAATTACGCCCTATTAATGAAGAAGTGAAATTTTTAGATAATGAAAATTGTGAATAAATCAACGATCGCACACTAGAAAATCAGTTCGTAGTAAGGACTTCAGTCCTGTATTTTTCAGAGCGATCGCACACCAAAAAATCAGTTTGTAGTAAGGACTTTAGTCCAGCTTGTTTAAGACCGATCGACAGCAATAACATTAATTCGTAGTTTCGTGGCGACGCACCATACATTGAAGATGAATTAAGAATTTCCAAAGGTGCGATCGTGAGGGAATTAGTGCTGCGAGCAAATTTCCCAATCTTCTAAATTAATTTGAATATCGGATATCAGTTATTTTGACCTCTACCCAGAGAAGTATATTCTTAATTTTCGCAGGCTTTGCTGCGGTTGTAACAGCTAGCCGATCGCCCTAAAATTAACGTTAATTTAAACATTAATCTAGATGAAACTGATATACAATTCAATTGTTTGCTGCTCAAACATGGAGTTAAGAACAGCAGTATCGCAAGTAACAAATTAATATCCAGCCTAAGTTACAAGCTCGATCGCATTTCAAGATCGCATTTCAAAACAAAGATAACCAAAACTCAGGAGTAAATAGCTGATGATGCTAGGAACCACCGAGATCCCCCAATTAAAGCCGCTTTCCAATTCGGAACTGCACAAAATGAACGCCTACTGGCGGGCGGCAAATTATCTATCCGTCGGACAAATCTACCTCTTAGACAACCCGCTACTCAAAGAACCTCTCAAACTCGAACAAGTCAAACCCAGACTCCTCGGACATTGGGGCACCACTCCCGGCCTCAACTTCATCTACGTTCACCTCAACAGGGTCATCAAATCCCAAGATCTCAACGTCATCTACATTGCAGGTCCCGGACACGGCGGGCCGGGCTTGGTAGCCAACACCTATCTCGAAGGAACTTACACCGAATATTACCCGAACATTTCCCAAGATGCAGAGGGGATGAAACGGCTGTTCAAACAATTCTCATTTCCCGGCGGTATCCCCAGCCACGTCGCCCCGGAAACTCCCGGTTCGATTCATGAAGGTGGAGAACTCGGCTACGCCCTCGTCCACGCCTACGGGGCGGCCTTCGACAATCCCGATTTAATCGTGGCCGCTGTTGTCGGCGATGGGGAAGCGGAAACCGGCCCGCTGGCTGCTAGCTGGCATTCCAACAAGTTTCTCAACCCGGTACGGGATGGGGCCGTGTTGCCGATTTTGCACTTGAACGGCTACAAAATTGCGAACCCGACAGTGTTGGCCCGCATTCCCCGCGAGGAATTGGAAAGCTTGATGGTGGGTTACGGCTACAAGCCTTACTGGGTGGAAGGTTCGGACCCGGAAACCATGCACCAGTTAATGGCTGCAACTCTCGATACTGTCATCGGCGAAATTAAAGCAATTCAGGAAAAAGCCCGGACGGAGGGTTATTCCGATCGCCCTCAGTGGCCGATGATTGTGATGAAAACTCC
>JBOFTL010001151.1:0-2188 GCA_051652045.1 Microcoleus sp.
AGAAGGAAGAAGGAAGAAGGAAGAAGGGAGAAGGAAGTGTAAGGTATTAGGTGGTAGGTAGTAGGTATGAGAAAAAACCTAAAACCTAAAACCTAAAACCTAAAACCTAAATCAGGAAGTCGGAAGAATGATGAGCCAGTAAGCTTTTGGGTTATTTGGATCTTGCGTTTAATTAAGTGGACTTACTTGGTTCCAAATTTAGCTCATTTTTTTGGAGAAATCACATCAAAAAAAGCATCATCCAAGTCATAACCAAACATCTGAGACATCGCCATCAACTTCGATCTTCCAGCAATTCCCTGCATATCGAACCAATCAGCCAGCACAAAGATTTTGTTCATCAAAAATATTTCTAAAGCTTCGGGATTGTACTGAATTCCCTCGCTGCGATGGAACTGATGCGGCACTAACATCGCCGTGTATCGTGCTAATTCACCTGCTTTCCAGTCCAGCAAAAAAGGCAGCCAAGGATAGCACGAATCCAAGCGAATAAACCACAGGCGCACTTCGGGAATTTCTGATAATTCTCGCGGATCTAACTCTTCGCGGGGGTAGTCAATTTCAAATGTTAATTGCTGTTCCCCAGATGCGATCGCCCCTGCTGCTACCCACTTTTCTATTACCTCCCGTACCGGAGATAAATCTAAATTGTGTATGCAATCTGCCTTCAGCTCTACCACAACACTCATATAAGGATTTTAGATTTTTGATTTTTGATTGACATTAACAATTTTTAATTTTTGATTTAACTCTCAACTGTCAACTGTCAATCTGTTTGCTGTCAACTCTCAATTGTCCACTGTCAACTCTCAATTGTCAACTGTCAACTGTTTGATTCTGTTAATTGCATCTTGATAAGCACTGCTTCTGCCGCCTTGTTTGTAGAGTTGTGCTGCTTTTTGAAAGTCAGAAATTGCCTTTGATTTGTTGTTGAGATTTAAGTAGGTCAGAGCTCGATTGTAATAAGCATCGGCAAAACCGGGATTAGCTGCGATCGCCCTGGTGTATGCTTCAGTAGCGCTGGGCATACGGCATCGTCGATCGACACAAGCAGCAAAAGTGATGGCATTACCGATGTTGAAATGCAATTCCGGCACGTTTTTCGGCTTGAGTTTAAGTGCTTGATTAAAAGCTGCGATCGCCTCTAAAAAAGAACCTTCATCTAAATACACCAGCCCTTGAAAATAAAATCCCTGGGCGTCTTTTGGGTTAACGGTGGATATAGGAATTGCGGTAGGAGGAGAATTGTCTACTTTCAAATCAGATTTATTGATGCCCGCTACCCCTAAGTTCTCCATAAAAGTATTGATGGGAACTGCTGCATTAAATCCGGTTTTAATCGGAGAAACTGCGCCGGAACTGGTTTGCGCGAAACCGAATTCTCCTTGCCCGTGAAGGCCGATAACTCTGCCTTCAGAATCAAAAACCGGGCCGCCACTCATGCCGCTCCAAGTAACAGCTTGATACCGCAAAGTGTAACCTTCCGAACGGTTGCGGGGGCGGCTGGTAACCAGTCCCGGAGAGAGTTCTGGCTCTCTTTCGACACCGAAAAGTCCCCCGGTAGCTGGATAGCCGTACACAAAGATTTGAGTACCGATTACTGCTCGATCGGAATCGGCGAGGGTGGCAACTGGATATGTGTCGGAACTTTCAATTTTAACTACTGCTAAATCCGGATCTGTTTCTGTTGCTTGCAATCGGACGATCGAACTTGCTTGATAATCTTTGCCTGTAAAGGTGCGAACTGTGTATTTAATATCGGGTTTTTCAACGACGTGATTTACTGTTAAGATTGTGTAAGTTTTGCCATTTTTAGCAATAATTACGCCGGAAGCATCTCCTAAAGAACTGTTAATTTGTACTGTTATCGGTCCGGCAATATTGGCTACTTCTCTGGCGGTTTTCGCGATCGCGAGTTGCCCGATCGCGATGCTGAGAATAACCGCAGCAACTGCAAGCAAGACAGTATTTAATGTATTGCAGCGAAAAATTTTTATCTTCATAACAGTTGCCGATCGTAATTAGTTCTCCCTAGTTGGAAATTCAAACATCTAGAGCGATAGTTTTATTTTGATGTTTGATAGCACGTCCGATCGATTAGCACTAATCAAAAATGTTTGTAGTGCGGACTTCAGTCCGTAACATTGGATCGGACTGAAGTCCGTACTGCGAACCTAACTTTTTGCGG
>JBOFTL010001152.1:0-3988 GCA_051652045.1 Microcoleus sp.
CCGTATAGGTGAGATTGCCGAAAATAAAGCTCACTGGGTTATTGATTTCATGAGCGATTCCTGCTACCATTTGACCGAGACTCGACATTTTTTCCGCTTGAACTAGCTTAGTTTGTGCTTGCTGAAGTTCGGACAAAGCCGCTTCTATTTGAGCAGCTTGTTCTCGCGCCATTCGTGCTGAATCGAGGCTTTTAGTGTACAGTTCCGCTTGATCGATCGCGATCGCTAATTGGTTGCCAATTGCTACCAGCAACTCCACTTCATCAACCGTCCACCTGTGTACTTGACTCGAACAAACGCAGGCCAAAACTCCGATTAAACCCCCCGCACTTTTCACTGGTAAATCTAACACTGATTTATAACCCACCTGCAAAAAGAATTCGCGTTCAGCAGGGCAGATTAAAGCTGCAACATCATCTACTTGATAAACTTCTGAATTAGATATTTTTTGAGGCAAAATTCCTGTTAAATCGGCAGTATAGTAACCCAAATGCGAGGGTAATTTATCATTTTTAGATTCGTGAACGATATTCCAAGCAGGCGGTGCAGCATCGGGCAAATACCAAATAAACAGACATCGATCGAGTTGCAGCAACTCGCGAACCTGCTGCACGGTAGTTGCTAAAATAGTATCGAAATCGAGAGAAGCGCGGATTTGACTGGCTAATTGATTGAGCAATTTTTGCTGCATTGCTGCGGCTTTTGCTTCGGCTGCTGCAAGGCGGGATTTTTCATAAAGTTCTGCTTGATTGATGGCGATCGCCAGTTGATTTGCCACAGTCATTAACAGTTCCTTTTCTTCTTCTTTCCACCCTCGCAACTGGCTGCAATTACCGCAGGAAATCGCGCCAACTTTACCCGAATGTGTTTGCACCGGAATGTTTAGCAGAGACTTGATTCCTATAGATGTAAAAAAATTGCGTTCTACTGGATCTGTTAATATCTCAGTATCATCGATCGAGACTATTTCTAAATGAGCAATTCGCTCTGCATGGGAACCAGTTAATTCAAAAGGATACAAACCTAAAAGCGATGGCAAATCGGCATTTTTTGCCTCGTAGGTTATGTTCCAAGCAGGCGGCGAAGCTTCGGGCAAATACCAGATAAACACGCAGCGATCGAGCTGCATAAACTCGCGAATTTGCTGCACTGTAGTTGCTAAAATAGTGTCAAATTCTAAAGATTGGCGGATATTGCTAGCTAAGTGATTCACCAGCGCTTCCTGTTGTGCTAATTTGCGAAATCGCGCTTCCGACTCTTGCAATTTTCGTTGAGCTTCTTTTTGCTCCGTTACGTCCAAACCCAAACCAATTAAGCCGATCGAATTGCCAGAGGCATCTTTGATCTGAGTTTTTATCGTTTCAAAATAATGTTTATTACCATCAGCAAGTTGCCAAACTTCCTCAGCATAAGAGGGGGTATTTTGACTCCAAGCTTTCACGTCAGATGCCATGCAGCCTGCAGATGCTTCTGTTCCCAAAACGTCGGAATAGTGAGATGCAGCTAAAAATCGCGATTCGCGAATAGCAACATCTTCACAGAAAGTTTTGTTAACTAATAACATCCGCCCGCTAAGATTTGTCATCCATACCCAGATAGGAGCGTTGTCAATAATTCCCCTCAAAGTTTGCTGTTGTTGGACGAGGGCTTCTTCTGTTTGTTTGCGCTTAATTCCCAGGGCGATCGTGTCTGCTACCGAACCCAAAGCAATTAGAGTTGATTCGTTTAACCTCTTGCGAGCAAACATCGCAATCACTCCCACCAATCGATCGTCAACAATTAGCGGATAGCCTGCAAAAGCTACTATTCCCTCTCGCAGGGCCCATTCTTTTTCTCCGATTCGATCGTCTTTTAGCACCTCATTAGTGAGGTAAGGTGTCCGTTCTTTGGCAATTAAACCAATCTTTAACTCCCCCAGAGGAACGCGGCTGTGAGCGCCATTAAGATGAACGTACATCCCCGCACTAGCTTGCAGTTCTAATAAATTTTCCTCGTCGTTCAAAATCCAAATCCGAGCAAAAGCAGCGTCCAAATGGCGCACTACAGCATTGCAGCATTTTTGCAAAATTACCCGCAAAGTTTGATTTTGAGTGAGAGAAATTCCCACATCTGCTGTAAATATAGAAAGCTTCAATTGTTCTGCTAAAGCTTGTTCTGCTATTTTGCGTTCTGTTACATCAGTAGCAGTACCGAGGCGCTGCTTAATCTTTCCCGATTCTGTCCTGCTAAACACGATTTCCCGGCTGAGTAACCAACGCAAAGCACCTTGTTTATTGCGGACGCGATATTCCCATTCAATAACTTCACCATCGGGTGCATCTTCCAGTTGCTGCCAATATTGGGGAATTTTCGCTAAATCATCCGGGTGAATCATGCTAGGTAACGCATTGCTGCCCATTGCTTGAATTTCTTCGCTCGAATAGCCTAATATCGCAGTAATTTCGCGGTTGATGTAAACATTTCGCTGCTCGATATCGTCGTAGAGGTACAGAACATTTGGAGTAGCATCGGCAATTTTTTGCACGAAACGCTGGCTTTCTTGTAATGCTGCTTCGGCTTGTTTGCGTTGTGTAATATCTGTCGAATTGCCAATCATGCGGTAGATTTTACCACTGGCGCCACGCAGGGGAGTTAACGTTACTACAAACCAACTTTCTACACCGTTAAAAACGCCGCCATTTTCGTAAGAAATCGAGCCTCCTGCTGACAAACAATCAACGTACCTTTGCCGAAAATCTGCCGCTACCTCTGGGGGAAAAACCTCTTCGGGAGTTTTGCCTTTGATATAGCTGCTGCTGATACCTGTAGAGGCTTCTGTAGCTGCATTCCAGCCGGCATAGCGAAACTCTCCATCTGACGCGACATCTACTACGAAAATGACCTGAGAAACACCATTGTAAATGCTGTTTAAAAACTCTTCTTGTTCGCGCAACTGTGCTTCTGCTTGCTTGCGCTCAGTAATGTCGGTGGAACTGCCAACAATGCGATAAATTTTTCCCGATGCGTCGCGCAGGGGAGTTAAAGTTGTCATCAACCAAGTTTCTTTCCCATCATAATTCAGAGTTGTTTCTTCGTGGAAAATCGATCGACCTGCTGCCGCGCAAGCGCTCAATCTTTCCTGGAAAAAATCGGCTAAAATTTCGGGAAAAATTTCTGCGGGAGTTTTGCCGCATATTTGCTCGCTGCTGATACCACTGGTTAACTCTGCTGCTGGATTCCAACCGACATAGCGAAATTCTCCATCTTCGCCGATATCTACTACGAAAATCATGTAGTTTACCCCGTCGTAGATGCTGCGCAAAAATTCTTTTTGCTTCCATAATTGTGCTTCTGCTATTTTGCGATCGCTAATATTTCGCGCGATGCCGCAGATCCCAATTATCTTTCCCGATCGATCGCGCAAGGGATTTTTTCTCGAAAGATATGTCTCAAGTTGGCCTTGTTCTAACAAAAGTTCCTCGACGGTTTCGCCAACTCCATTAGCTACAATCCGCCGATCGTTTTCCATAAATAGATCGGCAATTTCTGTTGGTAGCAACTCTAAATCGTTTTTGCCGAGAATTTCTGACTTTTCTGTGTTAAAAACACTAGCCGTTTTGGAGTTGACAATTAGATAGCGACCCTGCAAATCTTTGACAAAAATAGGATCGTCAGCACTTTCGATCGCACTGGATAACAAGTCGCAAGTTTCTTGTAAGGATTTTTGGGTATTTTTAATATTAGTAATGTCGCGGGCTGTGGCATAAATCGACTCTCCTGCTGAGTAAGAATTTGCCGTCCAAGCCAGCCACTTGTAGGAACCGTCTCGGCACCGCCACCGATTTTCAAAATAAACGCTAGAATTTCCCGCAGCAATACTGGCAATTTCTGTTAACATAGCTTCGCGACCGTCCGGATGTACGAAGTCGATCGCTCTTCGATCGAGTATTTCTGCTGGGGAATAGCCGAGAATTGTTTCGCTTGCTGGATTTAACAGCTTAAAATAACC
>JBOFTL010001153.1:0-5947 GCA_051652045.1 Microcoleus sp.
AATATCGTTTTTAATCCAGCTACAGGACAAGTTAAATTAATCGATTTTAGCATTTCCACAGCGACGGATAGAGAAAATATTCCCCATAAAAACCCGAATTTTTTAGAAGGTACTTTAGCTTATATGTCGCCCGAACAAACGGGTAGAATGAATCGGGTAATCGATTACCGCACTGACTTCTATTCCCTCGGGGTGACTTTCTATGAAGTGCTGTCAGGACAACTACCTTTTAGAACTACCGATCCGATGGAGTTAGTTCACTGTCACATTGCCAAACAGCCAGTACCACTTAACGAAATTGCAGCGGAAATCCCTCAGCCTATTTCAGATATCGTAATGAAATTGCTAGCAAAAGCGGCTGAGGATCGCTATCAAAGTGCTTGGGGACTGAAAGCTGATTTAGAATTTTGTTTGTTTCAATTGCAAACATCCGGGTTGATTTCCGACTTGACTATCGGCAGTCAAGATATCTCTGATAAATTTCAAATTCCTCAAAAACTTTACGGCAGACAGCGAGAAGTTGAAACTCTGTTAGCTGCTTTTGAACGGGTAGCAGCAACCAACATTCGATCGCACCGCCTCGAACATTCTCAAATTTCAATAGTTAAAAAAGAATTAGAATTCCCCCAAGAAATTACCCAAGTAGCGCGCACTAGAGGAGAACATAAATCCCGCAGCGAAATGATGCTGATTGCAGGTTATTCCGGCATCGGAAAATCGGCAATGGTTAAGATTTTAGATAAGCCGATTACCCGCAGGCGGGGCTATTTTATTTGGGGAAAATTCGATCAGTACAAGCGGACGATTCCTTACTCTGCAGTTGTCAGCGCTTTTTCGGAATTGGTGCGGCAACTGTTAACGGAAAGCGAAGCTCAATTAGCAGTTTGGCGCGAAAAACTGCGCCATTCCTTCGGACAAAACGGGCAAATTATTATTGATGTCATTCCCGAAGTCGAATTGATTGTCGGGCCGCAATCTCCCGTTGCTGAATTGGGGCCGACGGAATCTCTCAACCGTTTTAATTTAGTCTTTCAAAATTTCATTCGGGTGTTTTGTCAGCCGGAACATCCGCTGGTAATTTTTCTCGACGATTTGCAGTGGGCGGATTCTGCAACTCTGAAACTGATCGAGTTGATGATGACTGATGAAGCGACGCAGTACCTATTTTTAATTGGGGCTTATCGCGATAATGAAGTCAGTCCCACTCATCCTTTAATGATGACTGTGGAAACGCTGCGCAATCATGAAGCGATTATCAATGAGATAACTTTGCTGCCGCTGGGAGTGGAACATATCACTCATTTAATTGCCGAAACTTTGCACAGTGACAGACAATCCGTACAGCCTTTGGCAGAATTGGTAGTAAGTAAAACAGACGGCAATCCGTTTTTTGTCAATCAATTCTTGCAAACGCTTTATCAGGAAAATTTGCTAGTTTTTCACCCTCCGCAGTCTGGAAGCAAGGGCGGTTGGCATTGGGAAATCGCTCAAATCGAGCAGTGCGCCATTACTGATAATGTAGTAGAGTTAATGGTGCAGAAGTTGCGAAAATTGCCGAGTCCGACGCAGCAAGTCCTGCGTTTAGTGGCTTGTTTGGGCAACGAATTTGACTTAAATACTCTATCTTTAATTAACGAGAAAGAAGCGTCGGAAACTTTCTCACAATTGTTGCCGGCGATTAAGTCGGGGCTGATTTTGCCGACTTCGGAATTGGAAAGCAAGTCGTTAGATTACGTGCTGTTTCCGCTGCTGATTCTCAATTATAAATTTTTGCACGATCGCGTGCAGCAAGCTGCTTACGCTTTAATTGACGATTCGCAAAAAAAGGCAGTTCACCTGAAAATCGGCAGGCAAATCTTAGAAAATACTCCGGCTGAGTATCGGGTCGATCGAATTTTTGAATTAGTCGATCATTTGAATGTAGCTCGCAGTTTGATTGCGGACGATCGAGAATTAATCGAACTGGCAACATTGAATTTAGATGCCGCCCGCAGAGCAAAAGATGCCACTGCTTACGTTGCCGCCTTGCAGTATTTAACAGCAGGAATGGACGGCTTAAAGGTCGATATTTGGGATTCCCACTATGATTTAGCTTTTGCACTGCACATCGAAAGAGCCAGTGTCGAATATTTAAACGGCTATTTCGAGAATTCAGAAGAGTTCATCAATATTACTTTAGAAAAAGCGCAATCGCCCTTAGAAAAGGTAGAAATTTATAACCTGCTAATCGTGCAGTACACCTTGCGCGCTAAATACGAAGAAGCAGTTAAATGCGGCATCAAAGCTTTAAACTTGCTGGGAATTGACTTGCCACTAGACGGATTGCAAACAGTCATTTCCGAAGAATTTGCCGCAGCTAAAGCATTTTTAGCCGATCGCGAAATAGCTTCCCTAATTGATGCCCATGAAATGACTGTCCCCGACAAAAAAGTAGCAGTAAAACTCATCACCAACTTGCTGACATCGGCATACCTCAACAACCCAGATTTGTGGAAAGTCAGCGTTTTAAAAGGAGTCAATCTGTCTCTCAAATACGGTTTAGTACCCGAAGCATCTCTCTGTTATGCCGGATACGGAATGTTCTTAACTGCCGTTTCTGGAGATTACAAAACTGCATATCAATTCGGCTTGCTATCGCTGAATTTGAGCGAAAAGTCGGGCAATATCGGCTTAAAATGTAGGGCTTGTTCGTCCCTAGTCAGTATGTTTTATTACTGGTTCAATCACATCAAAGATTCCCACACGATAAGCAATGAAGGATATCAAGCAGCTTTAGAATCGGGAGATTTAGAATACGCAGGTTACATCTTATCCAACCGCGTCGCCAACTCATTTTTTCAAGGAAAAGAAATAGCGCAGGTGCTTGCTGATACCAGCAGGTACTTGCAATTCAGCCAAAAAACCAAAAATCAGCTCGTCACCGACACATTATTGGGTGTAGAGCTAATCCTCTGCAACTTGAGCAAACTCACTCCAGAAAAATTAATCTTTGGCAATGAAGAAATCACCGAAGCTGACTATGTATACAACTGCCAAGCCCATCAAAACCTCTACTCGCTAGGCCTTTATCAGATCCGTAAATGCCAGGTAATGTATTGGTACGGCAACTTTAAAGAAGCACTGCAACTAGCTTTAGAAGTCGAAAAACAACTATCTTTTATTACTGCTGCCATACCTGCTACCGAATGGAATTTCTTCTTTTCTCTAGTCTTAGCAGCAGTCTATCCCAGTGCTTCACGCAGCAAGCAAAATGAATATTTGCAGAAGATAGATGCCAATCAAAAACAAATGAAAATCTGGGCGGACAACTGTCCTGAAAACTTTCTGCACAAGTATGTGTTAGTCCAAGCAGAATTAGCCAGAATCACCAAAAAAGACTCAGAAGCTGTAGATTTGTACGACTTTTCTATCACTTTAGCTCAAGAAAACGAATTCGTCCAAAACGAAGCAATGGCTAACGAATTAGCAGCTAAATTCTGGTTGAGTAAAGGCAAATACAGTTATGCCAAAATCCACTTGCGCGAGGCTCATTCTTGTTATTTGCGCTGGGGTGCAGTCCGCAAAGTGGAAGATTTGGAAGAGAAGTACCCGCAGTTGCGCGAAATGACGCCGCTTAACGGCAGTTTTGTGAACAATCAAACTACCACAACCATTCACACTTCTACGGGAAGCGATGCGAGAGTGCTGGATTTAGCAACTGTAATGAAAGCATCTCTAGCGATTTCAAGCGAGATTGTTCTCGATAAGTTACTCGCTTCTTTGATGAGGATTTCCCTGGAAAATGCCGGAGCTCAATTGGGATTTTTAATTTTAGTTAGAGATGGCAAACTGTTAATTTCAGCTCGAGCTTCGGTAGTTGCTGAAGATGTA
This sequence comes from Microcoleus sp., assembly GCA_051652045.1. Taxonomy (GTDB): domain Bacteria; phylum Cyanobacteriota; class Cyanobacteriia; order Cyanobacteriales; family Microcoleaceae; genus Microcoleus. The sequence goes on from JBOFTL010001153.1 coordinate 3,871, forward strand.
GCAGTGCTGGAATTGACGCCTGTTGAAGAATGCGAGGATTTGCCCGTAACTGCGATTAATTATGTAGAAAGAACTCGAACGGACTTAGTATTAAGTAATGCTGCAGCCGAGGGTAGATTTACCGCCGATCCTTATGTGGTCAAACACCAACTCAAATCGCTGTTGTGCACGCCGATCGTAAATCAAGGCAAATTAATCGGGATTCTTTACTTAGAAAATAACTTAACTGTCGGCGCGTTTACGCCGCACAGATTGGAAGTTTTAAGGCTGCTGTCTTCTCAAGTTGCAATTTCTTTAGATAATGCTCTACTTTACGATTCAGTGGAACAAAAAGTTAGAGAACGCACCCAAGAGTTAAAGGAGAAAAATGAGCGAGTCGAGCAAACTTTGCGGGAATTGAAATTGACTCAAGCTCAATTAATTCAAACAGAAAAAATGTCGAGTTTGGGACAAATGGTGGCGGGAGTAGCTCACGAAATTAACAATCCGGTTAGTTTCATTTACGGTAACTTAACTCCTGCTAGCGAATACGTACAAGATTTGTTGAAACTGATCGAACTTTACCAACAGCACTATCCCGAACCAGTTGGTGAAATTGCAGAGGAAATCGAAGCAATTGAATTAGATTTTTTGATTGAAGACTTGCGAAAATTGCTTGATTCAATGAAAGTGGGAGCCGAAAGAATCCGCGATATCGTACTCAGTTTGCGGAATTTCTCGCGTCTGGATGAAGCGGAAATGAAGTCGGTGGATATCCATCAAGGTATTGACAGTACGGTAATGTTGTTGCAGCCGCGATTGCGGAAAGAGGGCGGGCGTTTAGGAATTGAGATGATTAAAAAGTACAGCAAACTGCCGCCGATTACCTGTTATGCGTCGCAGTTGAATCAGGTATTTATGAATATTTTGACAAATGCGATCGATGCTTTAGAGTTGGCACGGGGTTGTCCTGAAAATTCTCAAAATAATCCCAGTATTACGATTTCTACGGAGGCGACCGATCGCAATTCTGCAATAATTAAAATTGCCGATAGCGGTCCAGGTATGACTGATGAGGTGCTCCACAAGATATTCGATCCTTTTTTTACTACTAAACCGGTGGGTTCGGGAACAGGTTTGGGATTGTCTATTTCGCACTCGATTGTTGTCAGTTCCCACGGCGGTAAATTGAGTTGCGTTTCTGCACCTTTTGAGGGAACGGAGTTTATTATTGAAATCCCGATCGCCCCGCAGCAAGTTTTGTAATAGAATTGACAATTGACAGTTGACAGTTGACAGTTGACAACGATTGACTATCAATTAACAATTGACAATTGTCAACTCTTCCCTCTTCCTTCTTCCCTCTTCCCTCTTCCTTCTTCCTTCTTCCTTCTTCTTAAGAGAATTGTACTTGGCGGTATAAATCGGCGATCGCAATTTCTAGATTCACCGATGCAAGTTGCAAAGTATCTCCCAAACCGTATTCTGAGAACATCCATTGTCCCTGTGAGTCGCGCCGAAACATATCTACTCCCGGCTGTTCTACTTGCACTAAAACGTACTCTTGCAGCGTCAAAAAATGGCGGTATTTAGTAAATTTTTTACCGCGATCCGCTGCTTCTATAGAAGGTGATAAAACTTCGATAATTAAGCAAGGAAATTGCACCAATTGCGGGTCGAGATCTCGATCGTCGCAAGTTACTACAACATCAGGATAAAAATATTTTCGTCCTGGTTCTACTTGAACTTTTACATCTGCAATATAAGGTTCGCGAGGCCGATCTACAAGAGCATCATCTAGGATTCTAAAGAAATTTCCTGAAATCCGATTGTGATTTTTAGTTCCGCCATTCATGGCGACGATTTTGCCATCCCAATACTCGTAGCGTTCCTCTTGGGTGGGTTCCCAGGCTAGGTATTCTTCTGCACTCATTAATGCGCGATCGGGTAAAGCAACCATAGTGCGATCGGGAAAAGAAGTATGTTTCTAGAATAGCTCAAAAACCAGGGTAAATTAAGGGAGATTTTTTGATAAAATGTAATAAATAAGCTACAAGCAAGCAGGCAGCCATGACAGCCACTTTGATTCAAATCCCGC
>JBOFTL010001154.1:0-5454 GCA_051652045.1 Microcoleus sp.
AGAAGCTATCAAAGAAGGGAAGATTGCCGGTGCGGCTTTAGATGTTTACGAACACGAACCCCTAGAAGCCGATTCACCGCTGCGGGATGTCGGGCAAAACATCGTACTGACACCGCACTTAGGAGCCTCAACAGCCGAAGCTCAGGTGAATGTAGCGATCGATGTTGCCGAACAAATCCGCGACGTACTGTTAGGATTGCCCGCTCGATCGGCCGTTAACATACCGGGAATTTTCCCAGATTCGATCGAAAAACTCAAACCCTACCTCCAACTTGCCGAAACCCTAGGCAACCTCGTCAGCCAACTAGCCGGAGGTCGAGTCGATTACCTCAACGTCCAACTGCAAGGCGAACTTGCCAACAACCAAGCCCAGCCCGTAGTCGTCGCAGCCCTCAAAGGATTACTCTCCCAAGCCCTGCGAGAGCGCGTTAACTACGTCAATGCCAGCATTGAAGCTAAAGAAAGAGGAATTCGCGTCGTCGAAACCCGAGACGCCTCAATTCGAGACTATACAGGCTCTCTGCACCTCTCGGCCAAAGGCAGCCTCGGCGAACATAACGTGACGGGTGCAGTCCTCGGCGAAACCGAAATTCGGATTACCAGCGTTGACGATTTTCCGATCAACGTTTCCCCCACCAACCATATGTTATTTACCTTGCACCGCGATATGCCAGGAATAATTGGCAAAATCGGTTCCCAACTGGGCAGTTTTAATGTCAATATTGCCAGTATGCAAGTAGGTCGCAAAATCGTGCGCGGTGATGCGGTGATGGTTCTGAGCCTTGATGACCCTCTGCCCGAGGGGATATTGGCTGAAATCATCAAAGTTCCGGGAATTCGGGATGCTTACACGGTAAATCTTTAAAAGATTTTAGATTTTGGGTTGTGATTTTGGGGACTGACAATTGGTGATGAGTAATTGTTAACTAATTCGCCCTAAGTCCCCCATGCTCATTTGGTGTTCCAAACTGCCAAGCCCTCAGTCTGCTTCCGCCAATCTCAAATCTAAAATCTCAAATCTAAAGTCGTTTGCAGGATTTTAGGTTTTGAGTTTTGAATGCGGTGACTGATAATTGATAATCAGTAATTGGTAACGGGATTTTTGACAAAAAAGCGGGAATTGTTTCCAGAAAGTCAGTCCCAAGCACCAAGTCCCCAGTCTGCCTCCGCCAATCTAAAATCTCAAACCTAAAATCTAAAATCGTTATGGCACATAGCTGGTGGGAAATTCGAGTTCTTTGCGATCCGGCCCTAGAAGATACCATTTTCTGGCGGCTGGAACTGTTTGGCTGTCGGGGAACTGCCACCCAGATGAAAAGCAATTCCTGTTTGATGACGGCTTACCTGCCTGAAGAAAAAGCTGGGCTGCTGGATTTAGCGGCACTATCTCTGTGGCTGCGGCAGGATGCTTTGTGTGCGAGCTTGCCACTACCGGCAATGCAGTGGGATTTGATCGAGGAGGAAGACTGGGCCAGCAGTTGGAAGCAGCATTGGCAACCTCAAGAAATCGGCGATCGATTTTTAGTTTATCCGGCTTGGCTGCCTGTGCCGCAAAATTCCGATCGCGTCATTTTGCGTTTAGATCCCGGTGTCGCTTTCGGTACGGGAGCTCACGCTACTACTCAATTGTGCCTGGAATCGCTGGAAATGCGCCTCGGTTTTGACGATAAAGAGTGCGTCATTGCCGATATCGGCTGCGGTTCGGGCATTTTGTCGATCGGCGCTGTTTTGCTGGGTGCCACAAAAGTTTACGCTTTAGATACAGATATTTTAGCAGTGCGTTCTACGCTCAGCAACAGACAATTAAATAGAGTTAAACAAGAGCAGTTAATTGCAGAACTCGGCAGTATCGATCGCCTCAAAGAAATTGCAGAGGAGCCGATTGACGGTTTTATGTGCAACATTTTAGCAGAAGTAATCATCGATTTAATCCCGCAGTTTTCTGATATTAGCAAGCCCAATAGTTGGGGCATTCTCAGCGGGATTTTGCTCGATCAAGCTAAACCAATTGCTGACACTTTGGAACAGCACGGTTGGATTGTAGCTACTTTGTGGAAGCGCCAAGATTGGTGTTGTTTTAATATTCGGCGCAGTTAACAATCTAATATTTTCGATACATATAGTTGTATGGTGCGTTGCTGTCGTTTCCTCGGGTTTTAGTGGCGAATCTGACGGGGCGACAGGTCGCCTGAAAACCATACAGTCAGGCTGTTCTAGACAAATAGCCTCAAAAAAGATAGGGTAAGAAAGCTTCTTACCCAAAAAACAATTAAATGATACCAGAATTATATCATACCCATTTGTCAGAAAAGCTAACACGTTCTAATTACTTATTGACAATTTTATTGATTCAAGTAGTGCAATCGATTAAAGAAGTCACATTAGAAAGCATAGCGACAAAACTAGAGATGCCCATTAAATTTGAAAGTAGAAGAAAAAAGATTCAGAGATTTTTATCGGACAATCAATGGACTCTAGATAATATTTGGTTGTCATTGGTGATTAGTTGGATTAAAAGTAGCATCAAACAGAATAAGGTAGTTTATTTGGCAATAGACCGCACCAAATGGCAATCAAATAATATTTTGATGGTCAGCATGATTTGGCGCAAAAGAGCTATTCCTATTTATTGGAAAATGCTTGACAAACAAGGGAACAGCACATTGGAACATCAACAATTCGTATTAACGCCAGTATTCACCACTTTATCAGATTATAAATTGCTCGTGTTAGGAGATCGTGAATTTTGTAGTGTTACACTCGCAAACTGGCTGAGGGAGAAGAAAGTAGATTTCTGTTTGCGACTAAAAAAGAATGTTTGTATCAAGACGGAAGACCTGTTATGGACTGAACTAAAAATGCTAGGATTAGAGTCAGGAAATAGCTTTTTCAATCAAGAAGTAACGATTAGAAAAACTGCACCGATTACGGGGTTTAATTTAGCAGGTAAGTGGCTGGGTAAATATCGAAATGTCATTACAGAAGAACCTTGGTATATTCTGACTAGCTTGGCAGATATACAAGCAGCAGTTGATGCTTATGCAAAAAGATTTGGAATTGAAGAAATGTTTAGAGACTTTAAAGGTGGAGGCTATAACTTAGAAAAGACTAATTTAACGGGAGAGCGATTGAGTAAGTTATTGGTTTTGCTATCGCTAGCATACTTAAAGAGTATCATTCAAGGGATAGACATTAAATCCAAGCAAGTGCAAAAATATTTAGGTAGAACAACAGAAAGTCACAGAAAATATGCGAGACATAGCACTTTTTATATTGGACTTTGGGGTGAATCATGGGTCGATTCAATGTTTAGTAATTGGCAGGTTGTTGTTGAATTAATGTCTTTGTCTCCACAGAAACTACCTAATTATCTACAAGGCTTAAGAGCTATGAGACTTATTCTATCAGCCTTATAGGCGACTTGTCGCCCCGACAGGTGGCGAATATAGATCGATCGTGCGGATGTTCTTCATCAGATCTATCTACTAGTCGATAGTCCGTACCTTCTGAAAAATGCTTGTATGTGTCGGGAAATGCGCGATATATACGACATCTTTTCTAATTAGATGAGAAAATAATTAAGCGCGCGAAACTAAAGAACGCAGGTAAAAAATTACATACATAGTTAAATAAAAACAATTTACTAAAACTAATAGCCCTTTACCAAAATAAGAATGAACCCAGTCAAAAACGCGGAAAGTTGACAGCAGCACTAGCAACATTTCAACAAAAGAAACGATCGAGCCGTAGTGATTTCTATCCCAATAAGAAAGCGGGCTGATAAAACGATAATTGCTGAACGGAAAAAAGTGTCGGTGAGCGTCATCATTGTGTACTGGTAAATCTCCCAAAGAGTGCAGAATCATACTCAGAAACATAATTTGCACGCTTTGCCAGCCAAAATAATAAGCAATTAGCAAGCCGATCGCAGCTAGGGGGATAGAATGAAATAAAGCAACAATATTTTGCACGGCAGGCTCAAAATATGTTTTTGACCAGATGGTATCTGACGGCAAGCGAGCAATGTATTTCGCCCAAAAGTAAAATAAAAATATCGGAATATCCGGCAAAATGCCACCCGTAACGATGAGCAAATTCAACTCAGGATGTTGGGTTTTGCCAAGAATTGCTAAATTAATAATTGCGTGGCTTGGTGTATTCACGATCGAAACTTATCCAATTGGTTTGTAGTAAGGACTTCAGTCCTTATTTATAACTCCTCCGAAATCGAATTGCGAGTTTCCTGACTTCTAGGAGGCCCGCCCCAGAAAGTGGCTATCAGCAAACAAAAAATTCCGATATTAATAAACACATCAGCCAGATTAAATACCGGGAAGCGAATCAACCGAAAATCCAAAAAATCTACAACATGGCCCGATACAAATCTATCTATCCCATTACCGAGAGCTCCTCCCAAAATCAAACCGTAACCAACCTGTTCCCAGCGATTAATTCGAGGCCCAAACCAAGCCAACAGCATCAATCCGATACTCACCCCTAAAGACAGCCACCGCAGCCAAATTGCTCCTCCATTGCTGAACAAACTAAAAGCCGCACCAGTATTAACCACATAAGTGAAGTGAAACACTCCCGGCCACAGCGGCCAAGTCTGCGGAGGTATTGTTAACTCAAAACTTTGTACCACCCAAAACTTAGTCAAGTGATCGAAAACTAAACTGATAACGGCAGCCACCCAGAACCAAGGATTTCTTTTAAAACGCATGAATTAGGAAATAGAAGATGGAGTATGAGACAGGGGAAAAGTTGCGCAAATTTATTTTGCGAGTCTATTGCATTGTAACGCAGTGCAGTTGAGATTTTCGAGCTGCTGCAAGATTGCTCTCTTGCGGCGCACAGATATTATACCAAATTTAGGTTTTTTATCCCCTCTATTGTCATTGCTCTCGTCCGCGATCGCATTTGGTGAAGGCTAGTGAAGTTCTTCGTTTTGACTCTGGCTTTAGACGCAAGATTTATCAAGGCTATGATTGGCTCAGATTTTGTATTATGACTCATTTGTATACGATTACCAATTACTAATTATCAATTACCCATTACCCATTACCCATTACCCATTATCAATTACCCATTACCAATTACCAATTACCAATTACCCATTACCCATTCAATAAAACATCAACCTGCGCATGGTAAATGCTAGCACCGCGATCGCGCAAACCACCGCTAATTGACCGGGTAAAGGATAAACCGAATATTTAAGAATATCATTAAATAAAGGAGATGTTTTTATGGGTAGCAGCAAACGAGTAACTATTAAATAAATCAGTCCGATCGCGTGAATAGTAAATAAACCACACAAACAACTAAAAGCAATCGATTCCAGCCGTGACGCCACCTTAAAAGCCACCCAACCGCACACCCAAGCACCAGGCACAAAACCCAGCAAATATCCAAAACTCGCTTCTTTCAGATACCCGATACCGCCCCCCTGAG
>JBOFTL010001155.1:0-2189 GCA_051652045.1 Microcoleus sp.
ACAGCAGCGCGAATTTTGCTGAGGTTGTCAAAACTGCCTTGAAAGAACTTTTCATCAGTGAGGACGGAGATGCAACTAGCGCCGTTTTCTTGGTACGATCGAGCAATTTCTACCGGATCGAAATCTTCACGAATCACGCCTTTACTGGGGGAAGCTTTTTTAACTTCGGCGATAACAGCGGGTGTAGTTTTACTATTTTTCAGGGCGGCGAGAAAGTCGCGGGTTGGCGGTGCGAAGGGGATTTTTTTATGAAGTTCGGATAAGGGAGTGCGATCGCGCTTTTGGGCGACTTCAACTTCTTTTTGCCAGACAATTTCTTCGAGAATATGCCGGGGTTCGGCATCGGGCATAGCAATTTGGTAGGTGAGATAGAGTACGGATACGGGGGTACTGGGCGGACGGCGGCGGATTTGAATCATAGTAGAGAGGATAAAGGACGATCGGTCAAAGATGCCAACATATTATATATCAAATTGTCAAACTCATTGTTTTTGACGATATATGATGAAATTGGCGAACTGACTTTAATTTTATATCCCAATCTCAAAGTTATTGATGAAAACTGGTCGATCGACCTCGAATCTCCTTTTGTTGTTGCTAAAACTTCACCAGATTGGCAGCATAATTCTTGAAGCGCGATCGAGTTGGCAAAAGAAGTCAAGGAATTTTGCACTTTAAATCTCAGGTTTTAAAGCACGTTCCATGAGTCCGACTACAGATTGTTGTGGAGTAATTTCACCGTTTAACAAGCGGTAAACTTGACGGGAAACAGGAACTTCTATTTCGCGCCTGTCTGCCAAATCGATTAACACATTAGCAGTATTCACTCCTTCAGCAGTGCTCTGCAATTCCTCCAATACTCGTGCTAAAGATTTGCCTCCTGCCAATCCGAAACCCACCCGATAATTGCGCGACAAAGGACTATTGCACGTAGCGAGTAAATCTCCCAAACCAGACAAACCGTAAAAAGTTTCTGCCTTCGCCCCCAAACGCATTCCCACCCGCATCATTTCCGGCAAAGCGCGAGTTAGCAAAGCAGATTTAGCATTAGTTCCTAACTGCAAACCGTCGCAAATACCAGCCGCGATCGCAAATACATTTTTCAAAGTTCCGCCTAACTCCGTCCCCAAAGGATCTTGATTTACGTAAACTCGAAATATTTCCGAACTGTAAATAGTTTGTACTTGCTTTGCTGCTGCTAAATCGAAACTAGCAGCTACCGTTGCAGCGGGCAATCCCTGCTGAATTTCTTCAGAAAGATTGGGACCTGAAAGTACCACAACTGAATTGTTGGGAAAAGCATTTTGCCAAATTTGAGAAGGAGTTTGAGTTGTGGCCGGGTCTAAACCTTTGGTAACAGTAACTATAATTGTATTGGGATTTAAATCTAAAGAAAGCAGTCGATCGACTGTAGCCCCAACGCCTTTCATCGAAACTGCCGAGATCGCAACATCCGCATCTTTAATGACCGATTCTAGATTAATAGAACTGCGGCGCGACCACAAATTAACTGCATGACCTTTTTTAGTTGCTAAATTTGCCAGTGCCGAACCCCAAGCACCGCCGCCCAATATTGTCAGATTTGCCATAATTTTTTACTAATGAAACCGCAGATAACTAGAGATAAACGCAAATGAACGCAGATAAATTATACCAAATCTGAGTTAGCTATCCGCTTTATCAATGCTCCGTCTACAACCAGAATTCTTGCGGTTGCTTCGCTTAGACTCGCAATGACAATAAAGGAGTAAAATACCCGAATTTAGTATTATAGCAATCTATCGGCGTTAATCAGCGTTAATCAGCTTCATCTGCGGTGAAAAATTATTCTCCTACAAACGCGGTCGCAATCCATAATGTCGGTAGCGCCAATAATCTCGCAAAATGCGATCGTGGTCGAAACATAATTGTTTGGGAATTTCCCAAGATTCAAAAACCTGTAAATTTTTCGCATCGTCTGCTGCTTGAGGTTCGCCAGTAGCTGATGCCAAGAATACAATACTGATAGTATGTTGGCGGGAGTCGCGATCGGGATCGGAATAAACGTAAAATTGCTCGATTAATTCTACATTCAAACTTGTTTCTTCTAAAGCTTCTCGTTTGGCCGCCGTTTCTACCGATTCGCCATAATCGACAAAGCCGCCGGGAATCGCCCAGCCGTAGGGCGGATGCTGGCGTTCGATCAGGAC
>JBOFTL010001156.1:0-2555 GCA_051652045.1 Microcoleus sp.
AAGATACTGTCAGCGGCGATGCTGGCAACGATACGATTGAAGGAGGTAATGATGCAGATAGTTTACTTGGTGGTGCTGGGGACGATCGACTGTTTGGAGGTGAGGGAAATGATACTTTAATCGGAGGTACTGGGAGCGATCGATTTATCTTAGGTAGCGACTCCGGCAGCGAAACTATTTTAGATTTTCAAGATGGTATAGATGCGATCGGTCTGATTAACGGTTTAAGTTTTTCGCAATTGAGCATTGTTGCAGAAAGTAATTCTACTTTGCTCCGAGTTACGAGTTCGGGTCAACTGTTAGCAACTCTCAGCAATGTATCAGCGGGGCAGATTAATATTGCCGATTTTACAATCATCTAAATCGAACTCGATGTTTGCAGTAATGACTGACAGCAGATTGCGGGTTTTATGATGCAGGCCCGCTTATCAGACAATCCTCAAAGGACACGGCACTGCCGTGTCCCTACTGCGATTTTTGGAGTACCTCACATACATGAAAACTACTGTAATACCAATTTTAAACGAAATAACAGTGTTCTTGTTCCCCCCCCTTTATAAGGGGGGGTCAAAGATTGTAGCAGACTTTTAGAGAACTGGTATAACTCAATCGCGTATTGTGGCATCAAGCGGTTGCCTAATCAGCGATTTGTTTGTTGGCAGGATGTTTCTCCCCATGCTTAAAATATGGGGGCATCCCACCGCTAACTACCAGTGATGTTTGGAAATCCCCGCATATTGGCGCGCTCAGTGCACAATGTATATACTCAGAAACTACCCCTGATATTTCTCTGAGTGTGGAAATAGAAATCACAAGCGGTAGCGGCTGCTTTTGGTGTAAAGTTGTTGGTCTTTGCGTTAACCTATTTCACGATCGCTCCTGATGGAAAAAAGCATGAAATCATTAGTTCGTTTAGGTGCAATTTTGGGGATTGCGGGCAGCGCTCTGCTCGGTTCCTTGGCAACGGATAATATGTCGGCCCTGGCAATTCCCGAACCGCAAATTTTGGACAAGTTGCGCCCCGTACCAGTATTTACAATTACGGATGCTCAGGGCGCACCCCTGATTGCTTCTGTTCCCAAACAAGGTCAAGGTCAAACTGGCAATGCTTCAGTAGCGGGAATTTTTATCAGCCAAAGGGATGCTCAAGCTTTTGTCGAACAACTGAAAACTAGAAATCCTCAGTTGGCTGCTTCGGTGCGGGTGATGCCGGTGTCGCTGGGGGAAATTTACCAGATTACCCAGGCAAATAAAGGCAAACCGGATGAGGTACAGTTTGCTTACGTTCCGGCCCCGCAGCAGGTGCAGTCGGCAAAAACGGTTCTCCAGCAAACAGGCCAACAAGTTAATGAGTTCAACGGCGTACCTCTGTTTTTGGCTAGAGGTGGCGCGGAAAATGGCTATTTGACGATTCAGCGCGGCCAACAAGAGGTAATTCCCCTGTTTTTTAATAAGGAGGAATTGCAGGCAATGGTGGAACGTTTCAAGCAGCAGCAGCCGAATGTAACTACTGCAATTAAGATTGAGGTGGTGAATTTGGAGAGCGTTCTGGAAGCTATGCGCACTGAGAACGATCCGTTTTTGACGCAGTTGATTTTGATTCCGCCTCGGGAATCGCTAGAATTTGTTCGATCGCTCCAACCTGCAGGTGGTGGCAACCCGAATCAACGTCCTGCTTCTCCAGCCCCAGCCCCAGCCCCAACTCAAACTCGGCCGGCTCCTCGCTAATTATCGGTAAGTTGAGAGTTGATAGTTGAGAGTTGAGAGTTGTCAATTGTCAATTAACGAAATGACAGTTGAGGGTTGAAAAAAGTTTTGAGTATGTAAGGTGCGCAGGGGAGCATCTCAGTTTTGCAAGAAGCATTTTTTATCTTCCGTGCGAGCGTCCCGCTCGCGTGCTTGTACAAGTACGCGAGCTCCCGACGATCGCACTGTAAATGTAAAACTGAGATGCTTCCGGTGCGCAGTGCGCACCTTACTGCTATTTACCAATTACCAATTACCAATTACCAATTACCAAAAAGTCGAATGTTTGTTTCCGGTTTAGAGCTGTGGCGGTGGGTGAAGCAAGCTAAGATTGAGGCGATCGACTCTGATATTTCTCTAACAGAAATTGATTGGTTGCTGCAAGAATTGGCTGGTTTGGATAAGTTGACTCTACGTTTGGAACTCTATAAAGATTGCCCGCAAATTGAATTGAAATTATCTTTACCCGAACTTGCCAAATTGTGGCAGCGGCGGTTGCAGGAACGGGTGCCGGTGCAGTATTTAACCGGAGTTGTATATTGGCGAAATTTTTCTCTAAAAGTGACGCCGGCCGTGCTAATTCCCCGGCCAGAAACAGAATTGCTGGTTGATTTGGCCGTTCAATCTGTTAAGGGCGATCGAATTAATCTAAAATCTCAAATCGATTGGGCTGGAGAAACTGTTAAGGACGATCGCACCAATCGAAAATCGAAAATCGAAAATCGAAAATCGCACTGGGTTGATTTGGGAACTGGGAGCGGGGCGATCGCGATCGGATTAGCTTCTGTATTGACAAATGCGACGATTCA
>JBOFTL010001157.1:0-7321 GCA_051652045.1 Microcoleus sp.
AAGGCAATGCTTTAACTTATTTACAAAAGCGCCTGCAAATTCGATCGGAAGCAACTTTAGTCTGCGGAGATTCTGGCAACGATATCAGTATGTTTGAACAGGATGCGCGGGGAGTAATCGTGGGAAATGCTTTGTCTGAACTGTTAGACTGGTATCGGCGATACGGCAATCCAAATCATTATTTAGCTCGCTCTAAGTGTGCGGGCGGAATTATGGAAGGTATGAAGCATTTTTGGGGTTTGTAAGAAGAAGGAAGAGTTGAGAGTTGAGAGTTGATAACTACAAACTATCGAAATCTCAAATTTAAAAATCTAAAATCAAAAATTTCAAATCTAACATCCCCCAGCTCTTGCGATACCATAACTAGGTAGCCAGCAATACCAAAACATCATGAAACAAGATACATTACCCGTAGAGGTGATTCTCTCTCATCCCCGTCAATCCTTGGGTAGCGTTCAGCTTGATTGGACTCCGCAGCCGGGGAATTATCTAGATTTGGAGGGACAAACCTATGCTGTTTTGGAGCGCCACCACCGCTATCAGCTAAGATCGGGACGCTACCGATTGCAAAAAATTGCCCTGTACGTACAATCGGTTGCTCCCCCAACAGAAAGAACTTTGGTGAACGGAATTTTGGTGCTGGGAGATGCAAGCTGCAGTTTTAACGCGCGATCGGAAATTATTCGTTGTGCTGTCAATCCACAAGGACCTTGTGCCAACTGTCGCTATTACGAAAAATCTTGAGGGCGCGATCGAAACTTTCTACGATTAGATCTCTGGCCTCCCCCAACTTCCGCTACCTCAACCAATTAGCGGTTTTCGCGCGCGATCGAACTGTTTGAGGAACGCAATAATCTACGTGGTTGTAGCTGTATAACACGTCGCGAATGCCAGTGTGAATTAAGTTTTCTATATGCAGCAACTGCTCTGAGGAACACCGCACTTGAACTGTTTTGTGCGGATCGGAATCAGCAGATTCGATCGCCGTGTATGTATTCGGAATTCTGCTGAGTACGTAAGCAATTAAATCCTGCCGCAAACCAGAGGGAGCGAACGCTTGTTGGTAGGGATGTTTCGGATAAGTTTCCAAAATATTTTCAACTTCCTCTGTCACCACAGCTAAAGTAAGATTGACCAGAACTTTCTCCATTTTTTGCCGTCCGAAAACACTAAATTAATTACTGATTTTGCTACTGCTATAGCTGACAGATAGCTGTTTACTGCGAGCGGGTTTACGCTGCAAGTCGCTCTGCAGATATCTCCCACTCTGACTCGACACTTACTTCTTCTATAACCCGCAGCACGTAGCACGAAATTTTGTCGGATAAAATTGCACTTGCCATCACTCCGGTGTGAATTTCCAATACTGCTTCCGGCATCGCTTCAAACATCAGTCTCTGTCCGGGAAACAATACTTTTTCAAAGTACCAGTTCGGAATATTTGTAATTTTTGCTACTTGAATTTTGTCAGTATTATTTGCATAATAGCAAAGAATCTGGCTGCTCAATTCAAAAGTTGATAATTTCTTTAACATTGCTTTCTGCTCCCTATTATTTTTGACAAAAAAACGCACAAAGTCTGCTTAGCTTGTTATTCATCGATCGCTGACTATTGACAATTAATGATAATTAATCACTTCAAGTAGAAGTAATTGTCCGTTGTCAGTTGTTCGTTTTCAATTGTGGAACGGTAATATGCAAGTAAATCTGGCTGCGAGCGTAAATAATCTGCTTAATTTAAGGTGGCGTTATTGGCGATCGCTTCTAATAAGTGACCGACTTTCGATTTCTTGACCGCGTAGCCGTTAGCGCCCATTCGCAAACCGCTCCTAGAACTCGAATCAGATTGTTCTACTATCAGAATCACCGGAATTTTTTCTGTCAGAGAACTCTGGCGCAGTGCTGACAAAACTTCATATCCATTAAAGTTATGCGCGTTAGCTTCACAGATAATAAAATTTGGTTGCAGTTGGCGCGCTAATTGCAGGCCGGTGATGCCGTCTTCAGTCTTTGTCACCTCGAAGTTGTGGTTTAACAAATCGATCGCACTGGAACTAAGCAATTCATCATCCTCTATAATTAAAATTTTTTTCATTGATTTATCCTGCCTCAATTCGGTTCCATAAGCTATGGATTGGTAAATTTTGGAGCGGTAGATCGTGCTGCTGCACCGCATCTATCCCCACTCGCGATCCGACGTTAGATCGCTGACCCAGATTCCCCGGATAAATAAATTAGGTTATTTGGCAGCGCAGCGCTTTCTTGGTAGCTGCGATCGATACCCGAATTCAAAAACCTGGTATCGAGATTAACCAAACAATCTGAGGAAATTGTGAAGGTAATCTGGTTTTTTATGAAGATACTTTGCGACTTCTTGAGATTAACTCTTGAATCGAGCAATGTTAGCCGAAACCGTAATTAATCAGTCAAAAAAATTACAACATTGAAAACTAGCTCGATCGGCCTCGATCGCAATTTTCTACACTCTCCTACCTCCCCACGGCTGCGTCCCCCCACTGTTATGTTGCGTGTAAATACGGAGGGGGCGCGATCGGGTAGATACCAAACACCAGAAAAATCGCCAACAAAAGACCCCAATCCCCCGAGTTCCTCTCTGTAACTGCTAGGGGATCGGGGCTACAAGTAACCAATCACCGATCCACATTACAAACTAAATCAAAAAAGTGAGGAAATTCTGAATATCGAAAATTCCTACAAAGGCCAGCCCAGAATGTCAGCAACTTGCTGTGCCAACATCAAAGGGTCAAAAGGCTTAGCAATTATCCCCGCTACCCCCAACTGGGAAAATTCACTCAAATCAAAGGCTTGCACCTTAGCAGTTAGGAAAATCACGGGAATTCCCCGCGTCGTCATACAACTTTGCAGTGCATTAAATAAAGCAACTCCATCCATATCGGGCATCATCACATCCAGCAGAATCGCGTCGGGGAGTTGAGTTTCAGCTAAAAGCAATCCTTCTCTAGCTTTGCGGGCGACGAGAACCCTCCAACCTCCCAAGTTTTCCAGACAAGCCTGAATCACGCTACAGAGGTTTTTTTCATCATCTATTACTAAAACACATTTTGCAACCATAATTAAAAATTCACAATTAAGTAAAAGGAAGAAGGAAGAAGGAAGAAGGAAGAGAAAATAAGGAAGAGAAAATAAGGAAGAGGGAAAAATGCTTATCTAATAAGCTTTTTAGTCATTTATATCTGATTTTTAATTAGGGGGACTTACTTAAATAAGTAATTGGTAATGCCAGATTACCGATTACCGATTACCGATTACCGATTACCAATTACCAATTACCAATTACCAATTACCAATTACCGATTACCAATTACCGATTACCAATTACCGATTACCGATCGACCTCGTTGTGTCTTGATGGATAATATTTATTTTCCCATTTATAGGGGCTTATTCAGCAAAAGGTGCAGGCACTGTAAAATAAAAACTGCTGCCTTCTCCCACGGTACTTTCCGCCCAAATTCTACCTCCGTGCTGCTGTACGATACTGCGACAAATAGCCAAACCCAAACCCGTTCCTCCTTTTTGCCGGGAGTCAGAAGCATCTACCTGTTGAAACCGACCAAAGATAGTTTCCAGTTTATCAGCAGGAATGCCTCTCCCTCTATCTTTTACTTCAAATAAAACTCGATCGCCCAAATCTTGAACTTTGACAGTAACTGTACTGCCCGGAGGTGAGAATTTAACAGCATTGCTCAGTAAATTTACCAGCATTTGCACGATTCTGTCTGGATTTGCCCAAACTTGCACGTCAGTAGGAGCCACCGACAAATTAATATTATTTTCAGCAACTAAAGATCGCACGCTTTCCACAGATTGTCGCATTAAAGTACCAGCATCGCACCACTCTTTGACTAGCGTCACCTTGCTCGAATCCAGCCGCTCTAAATCGAGAATGTCATTAACCAAACGCACCAAACGTTCCGTATCGCTAGAGGCAATTTCTAACATCTGTTTGGCAGTTTCTGGGTTATTTTTGAGTACCCCAGCCGCGAGCAAACCTAAAGAACCGCGAATTGAAGCTAGGGGAGTTCGCAATTCGTGACTGACGATCGAAATAAACTCATCTTTCATTTTTTCGATCGCCCGACTTTCTGTAATATCTGCAACGGTACCGACGTGACCTATCAGTTGACCTTTGCTCGAAAAAATCGGAGCTGTTTTTACCCGACAAAACCGGATAGTTCCCTCTCGGAAGATGTGGCGAAACTCGCAGGAAAACTCGTAATTTTCCGCTGCTGAATCCGACCACAAAGACAGACAATAGTTGAGGTCTTCGGGGTGAACAAATTGCATCCAGCCGTTTCCTAAAGCTTCTTCGGCTGTAAAGCCACAAATAGCTTGACAGCGGGGATTCGTATAAATACATTGCCCTTCGACATCTATTTTGAAAATGCCGACGGGGGAACACTCGCTTAAAGAGCGAAACAACGCCTCACTTTCTCGCAGTTCTGCTTGAGATAATTCTAGTTCTTTCGTGCGCTGCAAAACTCGATTTTCTAACTCTTCGTTGAGTTGTTGGAGGGTGGCTTCGGCAATTTTTCGCTCGCTAATATCGCGCTGGACGGCTACCCAATGAGTAAACCCACCCGTATCGTTGCAGATAGGCACAATGCTTAGTTCTACCCAAAAATCAGAGCCATCTTTGCGGTAGTTTTTGATATCTATCCGCAGCGGCTGCCAGTTTTTCAAAGCAGCCCGAATTCGATCGAGACTCGATCTATCTGTTTTCTCTCCTTGCAAGATTCGCGGTGTTTTGCCCAACACTTCTGCTAGGGTATATCCGCTCATCCGCGTGAAGGCTGGATTGGCATAAATAATTCGCGGTCCCGGTTCGTCAATAGGTTCAGATTCAGTAATTAAAACTGCATCATTAGTGGTAGTAATTGCAGATTCTAGCAGACGCAACTGCAATTCTTTAGCTTTGCGATCGGTAATTTCGATGACTGTCCCCACCATCCGCACGGTTTCCCCGATTTCGTTGTAAAAAAACTTGCCTTTTCCCTCAATCCAGTGAATGCTGCCGTCGGGCCAAACTACGCGGTATTCCTGATAGTAATCTTGTCTGTCCGTTCGCGATCGATCGATAGCTTGATTAACTATTGGCAAATCTTCTGGGTGAACGCAAGCTGCAAACTGTTCGTAAGTTCCCTCAAAAATTCCTGGTAGCAGTCCAAATAATTCTTCGTGTTCTCTAGACCAAATAATACGGTTGTTGAGCAAGTCCCAATCCCAAAATCCCATCTTAGTAGCAGACAAAGCTAAAGTTAATTGCTGGTTAATTTTCTGCAATTCTATACTGACAAGGGCGACTCTAAGTTCTAAAGCTATTTCAATTTCGCACTGCTGCCAAGGCAAAGATTTTAATCTCACGGTTTCTTGCCACAACTCAAAGGAATTGCGCGGAGAAAGAGGTTGGCTTTCCCCGGAGTCAAATTCTGCTGACCATTCAGATTTGCCCGCCCAGTTGACAGTTTGAATTACTTCAGGACGAAACCACAAAATATAGTTCTTTTGCATTTGAGAGATTGCCAGCAATAGCAAACCGCTAGCTACTTCTTTAAAATTCTCGGCATTTGGATATACTTTTGACAAAGACGCTGTATAATAAATATTATTTTTAATTTGCGTTTCTCCCCATTCAATTAAATCTTTGATTTCTGCCAGATCGGGGGTTTTGCCGATGATAGTTAATTGTTCTTTAGCACATAAAACTGCGCCAGTAGCGCCTACTAATTCTAGCAAATTATCTTGATGTTTGAGTAAACCCTCTACAAAACAGCGTTCTGGAGAAATATCTCTCACTAAATTAGCACAAATCGATTTTAAATGAATTTGATACTCGCGGTCTTTGCTATCTTGTTTACTGCTCAGTTCTAAGGCGAAAAATTTTGCTAGCAGTTCGCAGGCGCTGCGTACCTCATAACTGACATATTTCGGTTTTTGGTTGTGGCAAGCAATTAATCCCCAGAGTTTTTTATTCTCAATTAAGCTCAAGGTCATGCTAGCGCCGACCCCCATATTTATGAGATATTGAATGTGACAAGGGGAAACCGTTCTTAAAAAACTGAAACTGAGATCCAAAGGTTGTGAGGTCAGGGGATTGTAGATGGGAGTTAGCGGTATCGGATGGTGTTTGACATCGGGGATAAACCTCACTAAATTCTGGCTGAACAGGCGTCTTGCTACTTGGGGAATGTCGATCGCTGGATAGCACAGTCCCAGTAAAGGATTCAAACTTTCTAGCTTGGATTCAGCAATCACAGAACCTGCACCCATCTCATCAAATTGATAGACCATCACTCGATCGAAGCCGATAAATTTGCGCACTTCTTCGGCTGCCGCCTCACACAAACTTTGCAAATTCGGTGCTTGTTGAATTTTGTCTAACGCTTGTTTAAATGACTGATAAATACCGATCGAACTGTGGTTTCGATCGGGGCTAGCCTTTTCCAATTCAACAATTACCGCTCCATCAGAACGGTGCAGCTTTCCTTCAAAACAGCATTTCCCGTGTTTGGTTTCTAGATATAAATTTATGAACTTTACAGCTTCATCCTTTGCTAACAAATTTCTGTTGATTCCTGCAACTTGTTCGGCGTCAAAAAAATCATTTAAACATTTTCCCAACATTTCATGGGGGTAGAAGCCGAGTGCCTCAAAAGTATTGTCACTAATTTGAATAATTTTTAACAGCGGCTCTTCCAAGACCAACAGAATGCCGTAAAGTTGAATCGAACCGGGAGCGTAAATTAATTCAGAGTTTTTATTCTCGCAAGTCCCTGTATTTGATGGCAATAGCATTGCTTTTTCCCGAGGTGAATAGTGAAAAGATTTACAGAGAAATATCTCATTTGCCTGTAAAAATATAGCGATAAACGAAGCCAACCAAGATTGCAAATTTTCGCGCTGCTTTGTTTCTGAGACTCAGATTAAATCCGGGTTAAGTAAAATGAACGAGGAAAAAGAAAGAAAACCGATCTAGCAAGCTCTTTAGCCATCTAGATCTTACGTTTAATTCGAGGGACTTATTTACTTATCCCTGAAAAGAAGATAAAGCGTTAATTTCTTTCTCTTCCTCATGATGGTCCCTCTCCCCCTCCGCAATCAAGGAATTTTTAAGCGGGATTGGGGATTCACCCTGTCTCTGTGCTAGCTGGTGTCTGAGTTGCGTCCTCTCCAAGCGATTCAAAATACGAGCGATCAATTCAGGTTCCACAATTGGCTTGTTTGCATAGTCGTCAGCACCTGCTACAAACATTTGGCGTACTATTTCCGATTCGGAATG
>JBOFTL010001158.1:0-15298 GCA_051652045.1 Microcoleus sp.
GCTAGCGTTTTAGAGGAGGAACGTGCAGTAATTCTTTCGACGGGGTGCGATGATTTTATGCGAAAACCCTTCCGAGAGGAAGATATCTTTTCAGCAATGGGCAAACATTTGGGAGTGCGCTATATTTATGAAGATCCAGCAGCAGCCATTGAGGCAGCTACGGGGGAGTCGAGTCACGACGTGCTGACACCGGAAGCTTTTGCTGCTCTCGATCCCGAGTGGATAGCTCAATTCAAGCAAAAAATTTTGAGCGTGGATATGGAGGCGATAGCGGATTCTATAAAACAAATCCGCACAGTCAATTCCAATCTTGCCAGCAAGCTTCAAGAGTGCATTAATAATTTTGAGTACGATCGCATTTTGAGCACCATTGCTAAAATCGAGGAGAAATAAAACCCGATGATTTCCAATTCACCTAAATCCCATAAAGGCAACATTTTAGTAGTTGATGACACGCCAGAAAATTTGCGATTGTTAGCAGGAATTCTGACTGAAAAAGGCTATCAGGCTCGACCGGTTCCTAACGGCAAACTCGCACTGTCGGCAGCGCAAAATATCCCGCCGGATTTAGTGCTGCTGGATATTATGATGCCTGAGATTGACGGCTACGAAGTTTGCCAGCAGCTTAAGGCTTTAGAAGTCACCAAAGATATTCCGGTAATTTTTATCAGTGCTGTCAACGACGTCATGGATAAAGTTAAAGCTTTTGCAGTTGGGGGAGTAGATTACATCACCAAACCTTTTCAAATTGAAGAAGTTTTAGCCCGGATCGAAACTCATTTAAAAATTTGTTATCTGCAACAAAGTTTGCAAGAAAAAAATGAAGATTTAGCAACAGCGATCCACCAACTGCAAGCAACTCAAGAGCACTTAATTCAATCGGAAAAAATGGCAGCCTTGGGACAACTGATCGCAGGCATCGCTCACGAAATCAATACTCCCCTAGGAATTATCGGTTCGTCTGTTGATAATATCGCTAATTTTTGGGACACTAGCGTTCCCAGCTTGCCTCAATTTTTTCAACAATTGAGTGCCCAGGAAAGAGTTTATTTTGTAACCTTATTGTACAGAGCTACCGATCGAGAAAATCTCTTAACCAGTAAAGAAAAACGGAAAATTAAGCAGCAGCTAATTAGCTATTTGGAATCAAACAGTATAGAAAATTGTGACGAAATTGCTGATACTTTAGTGGATATGGATATCTACGAAGATCTAGAAGATTTGCTGCCATTTTTTAACTCACCTAATTGGGAAGTAGTTTTAAATACTGCTTACCAGTTTGTGAGCTTGAAAAAAAGTATTGGCTTAATTCAAAGAGCCACAGCTAAGTCTGGCAAAGTAGTCTTTGCCCTGAAAAGCTACGCTCATTTTGATAGCATGCAAGCAAAAGTTGCAGCGAACTTGCACGATGGGATTGAAACGGTTTTAACGCTTTACCAAAATCAACTCAAACACGGTATAGAAGTAATTAGAAAATACAGCTATTTACCGGAAATTATTTGCTATCCTGACGATTTGAATCAGGTTTGGACGAATTTGATTCACAACGCCCTACAAGCAATGGATTATAAGGGGATTTTAATTATCGAAACCCAACAAAAAGAGGAAAGTGTAGTTGTCAGATTTACCGACAACGGTAAAGGTATCAGTCCTGAAGTGATGCCGAAAATTTTTCAACCATTTTTTACTACTAAACCTGCGGGTGAAGGTAGTGGTTTGGGATTAGATATTGTCAAGAAAATTATTGACAAACATGAAGGAACGATCGCAGTAGAGTCAGTACCGGGAGAGACAGCGTTTACAGTTTCCCTGCCAATCCACTAAAATAAAACAGGCGACAGGTATTTGCGATCGGCATCAAAAAAAAGCACGATCGCCCCTAACTTCATCTCGATTCAGTAACTGCATCTACTCAAAAAAGATGAGGACGGCTCAAAACTTTACTGTATAAACATTCTTCCTTTTTCATTTTCCTTAACACCTCAAAAATAAAGAAAAAAATGAGTAAGCCTGTAATTCTTTGCGTTGACGACGAACTGGATATCTTGAATACTCTCAAGATGCAGCTCAAACAAGCATTTAAAGATAATTACTTGTATGAATTAGCTGAAAGTGGTGATGAAGCTTTAGAGTTACTTGAGGATTTTCAGGGAGAACTTCAAGTAATTGTAGTGGTTTCGGATTGGCTGATGCCGGGAATTAAAGGAGATGAACTTTTAATTAAGATTCACGAAAAACATCCGAAAGTTGTTAAAGTTATGTTGACCGGGCAAGCGGATGCAGCCGCTGTGAAACGGGCAGTAAAAAGCGCCGATCTATACTGCTGTCTGTACAAACCTTGGAAAACTAAAGACTTAATCACGACGATCGAATCAGGGATTGCTAACTTATGAAAAAACCTGTGATTGTTTGCATTGATGATGAACCAGATGTTTTGGACAGCTTAAAAATAGAACTGAGAAAAGCAGTGGGCGATCGGTGTATTATCGAAACAGCAGAAGGAGGAGAAGATGCCCTAGATTTACTGACAGATTTACAAGCAGAGGAACACGAAATAGCTTTAGTTGTTTCCGACTATATCATGCCGGATATCAAAGGAGATGAACTGCTAAGAATCATTCACGAACGATCGCCCAATACCCTGAAAATCATGCTGACGGGTCAAGCAGATTTAGACGCCGTAAGCCACGCTATTAAGTATGCCAAGCTGTACCGCTACATCCCCAAGCCTTGGCAAAATGAAGATTTAAAACTCACGGTAGTAGAAGCAGTTCACAGTTATTTGCAAGACCAAAAGTTAGCTGATGAAGTGATTAAGGGGCGCGAAGCTAACGAGAAATTGCGACAAGCAAACGCAGAATTATTGGCGAATGAAAGCCGACTCAAGCAATTTTTAGCAGCTTTGCCAGTAGGGGTATCTGTTTACAACCGCGACGGCTCGATCGCGTATATCAATCATACAGCGGAGGAATTGCTCGGTACCGACGCCGCACTCGCTAATTCAGCGGCACAATTAACAATCGCGCGAGAAGCTTATAACGCCGACAAAGACCAACTATATTTCCCGGAAAATTTCCCTATTTTGCGGGCTTTGCAAGGGGAATCTGTCACGGTAAATGATGTAGAAATCATTCAATACGGCTTGATAATTACCCTGTCAATCACCGCCGGACCTGTTTTTGACAGCAACGGTAATGTTGACTTCGCGATCGCAGTGATTCAAGATATCAGCCAGCGCAAAGAATTAGAAAATTTCCTCGCAAATTACCAGCGAACTTTAGAATCCGAAATAGCGGAACGTACCGAACAACTGCAACAAGCCGCCTTCGCTGCCGAAGCAGCAAACAGAGCGAAAAGCGTGTTTTTAGCTAATATGAGTCATGAGTTGCGCACTCCCCTCAATGCCATTCTCGGCTTTACCCAGATCGTCGAACCCAGCCCGAATCTGACAGCAGAAGACAGAGAAAATATCAGAATTATTCACCGCAGCGGCGAACACTTACTAACTTTAATCAATCAAGCTTTAGACTTGGCAAAAATTGAAGCGGGACGGATGACATTGTTTCCGACAAACTTTGACCTTTACCGCTTGCTTGACGAATTGCAAGATATGTTTCAACTGCAAGCTCAAAATCGAGACTTGCAATTGTTATTTTTGCGGAGTGCGGATGTACCTCAGTACGTGCGGACGGATGAGGTAAAACTGCGCCAGGTGCTGATCAATCTCCTCAGCAATGCCCTGAAATTTACGAAAATCGGCGGAGTATCTGTCAGAGTTCGGTCTGTGGAACCAAATAGTTTGACAACCAGCTATCTATCGGATATAACCGACAGCAGTGATGATTGGCTGGAAGCAATATTTATCGAATTTGAAATAGCAGATACGGGAGTTGGCATTGCTGAAGCAGAATTAGGCAATCTTTTTCAAGCATTCGTGCAAACAGAATCCGGTCAAAAAACTCAGTCGGGTACGGGTTTAGGATTGACTATCGGCCGTCAATTCGTCCGTTTAATGGGCGGAGATATTACTGTGGAAAGCCAGATAGATCGCGGTTCGACTTTTAGATTTGCTATAGCAGTTAATTCGGTTGCAGCTACTGCAGTTACCGCCCCGAAAATCGATCGCGAAGTTATGGGCGTGGCACCCGATCGGCCAGAATATCGGATTTTAATTGCGGACGATCGCGAAGACAACCGCCAATTATTATGCAAAATGCTCGCCCCCTTGGGTTTCGCCGTCGAACAAGCTAGCAACGGCCTCGAAGCAGTAGCAGTTTGGGAAAATTGGCAGCCGCATTTAATTTTGATGGATTTGCGAATGCCCGTGATGGATGGCTGCGAAGCGACGATCGAAATTAGAGCTAAAATACAGCAGAGAGAGGAAGAGCGATCGAGAAATCGGGAACTGGATATCGATCTCGTCGATTTGCCGAACCCCAAGATTATTGCTTTGACTGCCAGTACACTGGAAGAAAAAAGATCTTTTGCTTTACTGGTAGGTTGTGATGACTTTATTAGAAAACCTTTCCGCAAAATGGATATATTTGATGCGCTGCACAAACATTTGGGGGTGAATTATATTTATTCCGATCCGACAGACTTTGACTCAACTGGCGATCGCAACATTTTATCTGACATAATATCGAGTGCTGCACTTGTTGCTGTACCCAAATTGCCCGCAGCATGGATCGGTAACATGAGACAGGCGATTCGCAGCGCTGACTTTGACTTAATTGCTGCAACAATAGAGGAAATTCAGGCCGATTTTCCTGATTTTACCGCAATCCTTCAGGGTCATCTCGATAATTTTGATTACCAAAAAATACTCGATTTAATTACCGAAGCCGAGGAGTAAAACTGTGCGAGAAAAAGTTGATGCGGGCGCACTTTTAATTCAAAAAATCTACCGAAATCATCCTCGGTTTGTTAGAGTGATGTTGGCAAACAAGAGTAATGCAGCAGAGAAGCTGTCAGCAACCAAAACAGATTTAAACTACTTTTTGTACGCAACTACCGACCGTGAATATTCGATCGGAATTAAAAAATCGGGGCAAGCAAAGTTATGAAGAAACCAGTGATTGTTTGTATAGATGACGAACCTGACGTTCTCAACAGTTTAAAAATTGAACTCAAAAAAGCGATCGGCGAGCGGTGCATTATTGAAACTGCTGAAGGCGGCGTAGATGCTTTAGAATTGCTGGCTGATTTACAAGCAGAAGAATACGAAATAGCTTTAGTGCTGTCCGATTATATCATGCCGGATATCAAAGGAGACGAACTGCTCAGACAAATTCACGAACAATCGCCGGATACGCTGACAATCATGCTGACGGGACAAGCCGATTTACAAGCCCTAAGCAATAGCATTAAGTATGCCAAATTGTACAGATATATTCCCAAACCGTGGCACGATGAAGATTTGCAATTAACAGTAGTAGAAGCAGTACACAGCTACTTGCAAGACCAAAAATTAACAATTGAAACTATCAAGCGACAAGAAGCCAACGATAAATTAACGAGAGTCAACGAAGAATTAAGAATTGCTAACGAGGAATTATCTGCGAGTGAAAGCCGGCTCAAGCAATTTTTAGCAGCTTTACCGGTGGGGGTATCTGTTTACAATACCGACGGTTCGATCGAATATTTAAATCATGCGGCTCAACAATTACTGGATTTGCCAACTATCCTCGCCAAGGCTGCGACACAATTGCCTGACAATAATTTACCTTACGACGGTGACAAAGATCGACTGTATTTACCGGAAAATTTTCCAATTTTGCGGGCATTGCAAGGGGAATTTGTCAAAGTAGATGATGTAGAAATCACCCAGTACGGATTGATAATGACCCTGGAGGTCAGCGCTACGCCAATTTTTGATAGCAGCGGCAATATTATTTACGCGATCGCAGTAATTCAAGATATCAGCGAGCGCAAAGAAGCAGAAAGAGTCCTGGCAAATTACCAGCGAACTTTAGAGGCCGAAATTGTCGAACGCACGGAACAACTTCAGCAAGCCGCACGAGCAGCCGAAGCAGCAAATAGAGCTAAAAGCGCGTTTTTAGCCAACATGAGTCATGAGTTGCGCACTCCCCTCAACGCCATTCTCGGCTTTACTCAGATCGTCGAACCCAGCCCGAATCTGACAGCAGAAGATCGCGAAAATATCAGAATTATTCACCGCAGCGGCGAACACTTACTAACCTTAATCAATCAAGCTTTAGACTTGGCAAAAATTGAAGCAGGACGGATGACATTGCTGCCGATAAATTTTGACCTTTACCGCTTGCTTGATGAATTGCAAGATATGTTTCAATTGCAGGCTCAAAATCGAGACTTGCAATTGTTATTTCTGCGGAGTACGGACGTACCCCAGTACGTGCGGACAGATGAAATTAAACTGCGCCAAGTTCTGATCAATCTTCTCAGTAATGCCCTGAAATTTACGCTAACTGGCGGCGTTTCTGTCAGAGTTAAACCCGTAGCCAAACCTGGTTTATCAGTTAATAGTTTGTCCGATCGCGAAGATTTAAAAGCCCAGTTAAATACTGGGGATTTGCAATTCCTGGAATTTGAAATCGAAGATACTGGAGTGGGCATCGCCGAGGCAGAATTGCAGCACCTTTTTCAAGCATTCGTCCAGACAGAATCAGGTCAAACAACTCAACAGGGTACGGGTTTGGGATTAACTATCGGCCGCCAATTTGTCCGTCTAATGGGTGGCGATATTACTGTAGAAAGCCAGATCGATCGCGGATCGGTTTTTCGATTTGCGATCGAAGTTAATGTTGTTGACGGTACGGCGATTGCAGTTCCCAAAATCGCTCGCGAAGCCATAGGACTAACGCCCCATCTACCAGAATATCGGATTTTAATTGTGGACGATCGCGAAGACAACCGCCAACTGTTAGTAAAAATGCTTTCTACCTTGGGTTTTAGCGTCCAGCAAGCTAACAACGGTCAAGAAGCGGTAGAAGTTTGGGAAAACTGGCAGCCTCATCTAATTTTAATGGATTTGCGAATGCCCGTGATGGACGGCTACGAAGCGACGATCGAAATTAGAACCAGAATTCAGCAGAGAGAAGAGGAGCTAGCAGCGAACGAGGAAACCGACGTTTTCGGCCCAGAATCGCCGATTCCCAAGATTATTGCTCTGACAGCCAGTACAATTGAAGAAAGGCGATCTTTTGCTTTGTTGGTCGGTTGCGATGACTTTATCAGGAAACCTTTCCGCAAAACAGATATCTTGGACGCGCTCAACAAGCATTTGGGGGTGAATTATATCTATTCTGACTCTCCAGAAGCTGTCTCTGGGGGCGATCGCGACGCTTTATCCGATCTTTTCTTAAATGATGTGCTTGCTTGCGTGCCTAAATTGCCCGCAGAATGGATCGGTAAAATGAGGCAAGTCATCCGCAGTGCTGATTTTGACTTAATTGCCGCAACAATAGAGGAAGTCCGGGGCGAGTTTCCTGAATTTACCCAAATCCTCCAGGGTTATCTCGATAATTTTGATTACCAGAAAATTCTCAACTTAATTGCCGAGGCGGAGGAATCGCATAATGCAGATGAAGGAACAGGAAAATGATAAAGAACGAGCCGATATTTTAGTTGTTGACGATACGCCAGATAATTTGCGTTTGTTAATTAGAATTCTACAAAAAAACGGTTATAAAGTTAGACCTGTCACCAATGCTTTTTCGGCTTTAGAGGCGATCGAATCCAGCCGTCCCGATCTAATTTTACTCGATATAATGATGCCTAAATTCGATGGCTACCAGCTCTGTCAAAAGTTGAAGTCAGAATCTCAATTTAAGGAAATTCCGATTATTTTTTTGACCGCTCTTGAAGAAGGAATAAATAAAGCCAAAGCATTTGAAATAGGCGGTTCAGATTATATTACTAAACCTTTTCAAGTTAAAGAAGTATTGGCGCGAGTTAGCAATCAGCTTACGGTGCGGAACTTGCAAATCAGATTGCAGGAAAAAAATCAAGAATTGACCGAACAAAACGAACTACTTCAAAAAGAAATTACCGAACGATTGCAGGTCGCAATGGAAACTAATTTGCTG
This sequence comes from Microcoleus sp., assembly GCA_051652045.1. Taxonomy (GTDB): domain Bacteria; phylum Cyanobacteriota; class Cyanobacteriia; order Cyanobacteriales; family Microcoleaceae; genus Microcoleus. The sequence goes on from JBOFTL010001158.1 coordinate 8,070, forward strand.
TTAAAAGCGACTCAAGCTATTAACAAAGCTGATGATTTTGAGTCAGCCATAGATTTAGTTTTAGGCTTAATTTGCACGGCTATTGAATGGAATTTGGGAGAAGCTTGGATTCCTAGCGACGAGGAAAAAGTCTTAAAATGTGCTAGAGGTAGGTATGTTAGCGATCCCCGTTTATCAGAATTCAGACAAGCAACTTGGCAGTTAACTTTTGCTCCCGGAGTTGGCCTACCGGGCAGGATTTGGCTGTCTCAGGAACCTGAATGGATCGAGGATGTTTCTACGGCAGCGCAAACAGTTTTTTTGCGTTCCCAAACGGCAGCTAGTGTAGGATTAAAAGCTGCTTTTGGAGTGCCGATTTTGGCTGACAGCGAAGTGCTAGCTATTTTGGTATTTTATCGCGAGAAAGTGCTTTCGTGTCAGCCTCGGACGCTGGAATTGGTGAATGCAGTTGCCACCCAGCTAGGTGCGCTGATCCAACGCAAACAAGCTGAAGCCGCGCTGAGATTGCAGCAAAAACAAACAGAAAGATTGCTGCTGAATATTTTACCAAAACCGATCGCAGAACGATTGCAAAAAGAGCAAAAGTCGATCGCCGATCATTTTGATGAAGTCAGCGTGTTGTTTGCCGATTTGGTGGGTTTTACCGAGTTTGCGGCACAAAAAACTGCGAGTCAGTTGGTGGAAATTCTCAACGGAATTTTTTCAGAGTTTGATAAGCTATCTGAGTCGCACGGTTTGGAAAAAATTAAGACGATCGGGGATGCTTATATGGTAGTGGGTGGGTTGCCGACTCCGCGAGCCGATCACGCCCAGGCGATCGCACTTTTAGCCCTGGAAATGCAGGCAGCTTTAGTGAGGTTTAACGATCGCACTGGAGAGGGTTTTCACTTGCGAATAGGCATCAATAGTGGTTCTGTAGTAGCAGGAATTATTGGTATTAGCAAATTTAGCTACGATTTGTGGGGCGATACAGTAAATGTTGCTTCGCGGATGGAGTCGAACGGATTGCCTGGAAAAATTCAAGTAACAGCAGCGACTTACGAGCGTTTAAAGGGAAATTTTATATTTGAAGAACGAGATCCGATCGCCGTTAAAGGTAAGGGTAAAATGCAGACTTACTGGCTGCTGGGAGTTAATAGTTGAGAGTTGAGAGTTGTAGTGCGAGCGTCGGGAACTCGCGATCGATTGATAGTTGAGAGTTGATAGTTGATAGTTGTAAAAATATATTCGTAGGGGCGAAGCATTCCGGCAGTAAGCCTATGCTTGTAACTAATAGCTCATCGGCCGGAATGCTTCGCCCTGGCAAGGTGAAATAAACCCATCTTCAGTCCGAATGCTTCGCCCTGGCAAGGTGAAATAAACCCATCTTCAGTCCGAATGCTTCGCCCTGGCAAGGTGAAATAAACCCATCTTCAGTCCGAATACTTCGCCCTGGCAAGGTGAAATAAACCCATCTGCGGTCGCGATCGCATGATATCATCTTCGCAAAATCACCGATCGTTATTTACCAAGTGCGGGTGTCCTCGCTGGCGAAGAACTCTGCCAGCGAACTCGCTTTTAGTCTGTAGTGAGGATTTGAGTCAGCCCATCAGAAGACAGAAGTCTTCACTACGAATCGCAGAGTCCGCACTGTCAGAAGATTTACTGAAGATTCGCAGCAAGGCCGGGTGATACTTTGGAAATTGTCTTCACTAAAACTTCACAAACCTTGAGTCAAGAGTTTTATACAATAACCGCGCAAACTAATAATAGCTAGTCTTTTACTGCACTTTAGATAGTTGCAGCAACAAATAAATATTGTAAGTTTTAAATAAACCTCGGATACAAATCTTGCTAGTAGAGATTAACCTGTGGCAGTCTGGTATCAGTAAAAACTCTGAAAGTAACCGACTGTCATTTTCTCAAAGACAGAGTTTATCAAAAAACTGGGTTGAAAACCCCGTCGTTCTACGACGGCTTTACAAGACTTGACAGACAGCTTACGATTGAGGTGTTAAACAGGAAACATGACATTCAAAGCCTTCAGCTATCGATTCTACCCAACACCGGAACAAGAAAGTTTGTTGCGGCGCACGATAGGTTGCGTTCGTTTAGTCTACAACAAGGCCTTAGCCGCGAGAACTGAAGCTTGGTATCAAGAAGAAAAACGGGTAGGATACACTGAAACTTCGACCTTGCTGACCCAATGGAAGAAAACTGAGGAATTAGATTTCTTGAATGAGGTTTCTTCAGTACCTCTGCAGCAATGTCTGCGACATTTGCAAACAGCTTACAACAACTTCTTTGACGGGCGGGCAAAATATCCCAATTTCAAGAAAAAACGCAACGGTGGCAGCGCACAATTTGCTTCGTCGGCATTTAAGTTCAAGGATGGAAAAGTTTACTTAGCCAAGTGTGTTGACCCTTTACTGATTCGTTGGAGTCGAACGCTGCCAAATGGTGCAACACCATCAACGATTACGGTAAAACTTGCACCATCTGGCAGGTGGTCGGTTTCTTTGTTGGTAGATGTTGAAATTGAAACGCTACCCAAAACAGACAAGCAAGTCGGTATTGACTTAGGAATTACCAGTTTGCTGGCTCTAAGTACGGGTGAAAAAATTGCCAATCCCAAAGGATTCAAGGCGAAGTATCGCAAGTTGAGAAAAGCGCATCAAGCCTTAAGTCGCAAACAAAAAGGGTCAAACAACCGTCACAAAGCGCGGCTGAAAGTAGCGAGAGTGCATCAAGAAATTGCCGATGCAAGAAAAGATAATCTTCACAAGTTAACAACGCGGTTGGTGCGTGAAAACCAAACCATCGCCGTGGAAGATTTGGCTGTGAAGAACATGGTGAAAAACCGCAAACTCGCCCTTGCGATCGGTGACGCAAGTTGGGGTGAATTGGTCAGGCAACTTGAATATAAGTGCGATTGGTACGGTCGTACTTTAATCAAAATCGACCGATGGTTTCCCAGTTCAAAACGGTGTGTTGAATGCGGACATATTGTGGAAAAAATGCCGTTGAATGTTCGAGAGTGGGATTGCCCTAATTGCGGGTCACACCACGAGAGAGACATCAATGCAGCAAAAAATATTTTGGCGGCAGGGCTTGCCGTATCAGTCTGTGGAGCGACTGTAAGACCCGAACAGAGTAAATCTGTTCAGGCAGGTGCGAAAAACCGATCTGGAAGGAAGCAGAAACCCAAATCGTGAGGTTTGGGAATCCTCGCCGTTTTACGGCGGGGAGGATGTCAAAGATACCTTGCCGCAGACTTTGTTCGGAAGTCAAGGCGATCGTTCATCTTTAAGTAAGATGACTGAGGACGATCGCGCTCAAAAAGTTCAGTTTGCTACATCTCACCCACCTTAACCACCTAAAAATCTTGGAGGAATCAGGGTTATGACTGCACAGTCAATCAACAAAACATCATTAACGATCGCCAGTTTAACAACAGCAATCTTGCTGGGCATCTGCAGCCCAGCCCGAGCATTCATGTTCGGGACAACCGGCATCCAATTCGACGAAGACACAACCGTCCGCTTCACCTTCGACCAGTCTCACGGAATCTACCAGTCCAGCTTGTGGGTAGCCCAATCCCAAACAGAAGTCGCCGGCTACACCAACGTATCCAGACTGTTTTACGAAATCAAGTCCTCAGACAACGGTAGGGAAAACGAGTGGAAAGGAACCGCAGGTAACACAGTGTTTCCTGACAAAGGTGCTGCCGGTCAAAACTTCACCTTTCTCAAGGGCCAAGTTTATGCCCTCTTGTTGTGGAGCGACACCGGTAGCGGGCGGCAGTTCGAGCAGTACGTCTCGTCAAGTACCTTTATGAACAGCCCCGAATGGTTTGCCGCCGACAGTCGCTTCCGGAGATTGGAATGCCTTGCCGCCGGCTGCCAGCAAGCCGTCTTTGGTGACTTCAACCTTAGCTACGATGCCCCCGGGTCATTTTCCGCAAGCAACGGCGGCGTCGGACCGGAGGAATTTCAAGCAGTGACGATGGCTCAACTCGCTCGAGGTACAAAAATCTCCTTTGACGACGGTGGAGGACAGGACGCTGACTTCCAAGATTTCAGCGTCACAGCTCAGCTAGCCCCCGAACCAGTCACGCTGTTTGGCACCCTTCTGGGGATCGGCGCTTTGGGTGCCGCCCGAACCCAACGAAAGCGACACCGGCAAGCGAGAAAATGACAACATTCCTGCAAAAACCCTGCCGATCCCCCCAGCTTCTGGACCAGAGGTGAAGGCTAACAACACCCTGTTTTCTTCAGCTCGCGGAATGTTAAACAAATCTAAATAGTGCGCCTGTTCAGTGGTACTCTGAAAAATAGCATTTCTAAATGTTAAGAATTTTTCCCCTTGCGGAAAAACAGCATTCAAACAAAGGCACTATTCATGGTATCCACCGCAGAAAAAACCAACGTAGGCTACATCACCCAAATCATCGGGCCAGTTGTAGACGTAAAATTCCCAGGCGGCAAACTGCCCCAAATCTATAGCGCTCTCACTATTTCCGGCAAAAACGAAGCAGGTCAAGATGTTGCCGTTACCTGTGAAGTTCAGCAACTGCTCGGAGACAGCCAAGTGCGCGCTGTTTCCATGAGTACCACCGACGGCTTGGTGCGGGGCATGGAAGTCTTAGATAGTGGGGAACCGATCCAAGTTCCTGTCGGCATCCCGACTCTAGGTCGGATTTTTAACGTCATCGGCGAACCCGTAGACAACCTCGGTCCGGTCAATACTTCCGAAAGTATGCCCATCCACCGCAGCGCCCCAGCTTTCACCGAACTGGAAACCAAACCTTCGGTGTTTGAAACGGGCATCAAGGTGATCGACCTCTTGGCTCCCTACCGTCGCGGTGGCAAAATCGGTCTGTTCGGCGGCGCAGGCGTCGGCAAAACCGTAATTATGATGGAACTCGTGAACAACATCGCTAAGGCTCACGGTGGCGTTTCCGTGTTCGGCGGTGTGGGCGAGCGCACCCGCGAAGGCAATGACCTCTACAAAGAAATGATCGAATCGGGGGTTATTGACGAAGAAGACCGCAGCAAGTCGAAAATTGCTCTGGTTTACGGTCAAATGAACGAGCCACCTGGTGCTCGGATGCGCGTGGGCCTGTCAGCTCTGGCAATGGCCGAATACTTCCGCGATGTCAGCAAGCAGGACGTGCTGCTGTTTATTGATAATATTTTCCGGTTCGTGCAAGCGGGTTCTGAGGTATCGGCTCTATTGGGTCGGATGCCTTCGGCTGTGGGATATCAGCCGACTCTGGGTACGGATATGGGCGACTTGCAAGAACGGATTACTTCGACTACCGAAGGTTCGATTACTTCAGTGCAAGCTGTTTACGTACCTGCGGATGACTTGACTGACCCCGCACCTGCTACAACTTTTGCTCACTTGGATGCTACAACGGTGCTGTCTCGCGGTTTGGCTGCGAAGGGCATTTATCCTGCTGTTGACCCCCTGGATTCTACCTCTACGATGTTGCAAGTCAGCGTGGTAGGTGAGGAACACTACGGCGTTGCCCGTCAGGTGCAGTCAACTCTCCAACGCTACAAGGAATTGCAAGATATTATCGCAATTTTGGGCTTGGACGAACTGTCTGAAGATGACCGCTTGACGGTATCTCGCGCTCGGAAAATTGAGCGGTTCTTGTCGCAGCCTTTCTTTGTGGCTGAAGTGTTTACCGGTTCCCCCGGCAAGTACGTCAAGCTGGCAGATACGATTAAGGGCTTCCAAATGATTTTGGCCGGCGAACTTGATGATTTACCGGAACAAGCTTTCTATTTGGTTGGCGATATTAACGAAGCGATCGCTAAAGCTGAAAAAATGAAGGCTGAAGCTAAGTAGAAAATTGAGAATGGGTAATGGGTAATTGGTAATCAGTAATCGGTAATACCAAATCTAGGTTTGATAGCTCTGTTATTGTCATTGCGTTTCATGTCGCCAAGCGAAACAATAGTGTTGCATAAGTCCTACGGACAGGCACGCGCCAACGCTAAGACTCTGGCTCCAAAAGGAGTATTTATCAAGGGGATAGATAACCCAGATTTGGTATAACCGGTAATTGGCAATGATTTGGTTGTATGGGAGAGCGAGATACAAAAAATCAATTCCCAATTATCAATTCCCAATTCCCAATTATCAATTCCCAGTTCCCAATTCCCAATTCCCAATTCCCAATTCCCAATTCCCAATTCCCAATTCCCGATTTATGACATTAACTGTGCGCGTAGTGGCCCCAGACAAGACTGTTTGGGATTCTAATGCTGAGGAAGTAATTCTGCCGAGCACGACCGGTCAATTAGGTATTTTGACGGGTCACGCTCCGATGTTGACGGCTTTGGATACCGGCGTGATGCGCGTCCGTCCCGGCAAAGATTGGGTCGCGATCGCTCTGATGGGCGGCTTTGCAGAAATCGAAGAAAATGAAGTTACTATTCTAGTCAACGGCGCTGAAAAAGGCGATTCGATCGACAAGGAAGCTGCTCGCACCGATTACGCTCAAGCTGAAGCTCGTTTGGAAAAGGCCGAAGCTGGCACTTTGCAAGAAAAAATTCAAGCCAAGCAAGCACTCAAACGCGCGAGAGCTCGTTTTCAAGCTGCTGGTGGCGTTATTTAGAGGCAAGGATTTTGTAAGGATACGGCATGGCCGTGTCTCTACAAAACAAATAATGAGTTTTGCACTAGGGACACAACCATGTTGTGTCCTTATTGCTTGGGAATCAATTTCGGTAAATTGTTATAGCAACCGCCAAGGCGGTTATGGTGTAAAGTGGAAGTAGTCCCCGATCCATTGTGCTGTTTACCGATCTCACGACCCATGCCAAAACCGTACAGTTACGACCTACGTCAGAAAGTCATTCAAGCTATCAAACTAGATGGCTTAAAGATTAGTGAAGCGAGTGTACTGTTCAGTATCAGTTGCAACACAATCAGCTTATGGCTGAAGCGACAAAGGGAAACAGGAGACTTTTTAGCATTACCGAATCAGCCTCCCGGTAACGGTCATAAAATTACTGATTGGGATAAATTTCGTGAGTTTGCCAAGACTCATGGGGATAAAACTCAAGTTGAAATGGCCTCACTTTGGGATGGAGAAATTAGCGATCGTACCATCTCGCGGGCTTTGAAAAAAATTGGTTTTACTCGAAAAAAAAGACCTACGGCTACCGGGAGCGGGATGAAGTCAAAAGGCAGGCTTTTGTAACCGAATTGTCCACCATTCCCTTGACTCAGAT
>JBOFTL010001159.1:0-3608 GCA_051652045.1 Microcoleus sp.
GCTTCTCGATGTGCAAGTAACCACGCTTCTACTTCTTTAACAGCAATCCGAAACAGCAGATTGGGATGTTTTGGTTGACTCAGCCACTCAAAAATAATTTCTAGCGGGCATTCTGCATTATCCAAATCAGTTAAGACTAAGTACGGCATTCCCTTAGCCGCATGATTTAATCCACCAATAATTTTTTTTATTTTGCCATATCCTCTCTGATTCAAGCAATTTCCCACTGAAAAAGGACGTTCAGACTGTTTGAGCATTTGTTTAAGAACTGCTTCACTCAGTGCATCTTCAAATACTAAATTGATGGGAATATCCGTCATTTGAATAAACTCAGTCGATCGATCGCGGGCGGTGCTGTCAGAGGAAGCGCTGCATCAGCTATACTTAAACCTCCTTCTAATAGCATTTTTATTTGTTCTTTACTTGAAGCAAGAGTTACATCAGTTCCTTCAGGAGTCGGTATCATTAGCAGCACTTCTTCGCCACCAATGCCTTTGTCAGAAAGTAAATCGGCACTATGGGTACTGAGAATAACCTGTCGTTTTCTCGGACGCTGAAGGCGATAAATTAAAGATGGTAGATTGCTAACAATTGCCGCATTTAAAGAAAGCTCTGGTTCTTCTAGTAATAATAATGAATCAGTTTCTAACAGCGACCACAACAAACCAATTAACCGTAAAGTTCCGTCAGAAAATTGGTCTTCCCGTTGTTTGCCCGCACCTGGTCGCCAATGTTCGTAAATAGCTTCTAAATGCGGAACTCCCATCACATCTTTAGTATCTGTGAGATTTTTGAATTGCGGGACAGCCAACTTTAAAGCTTCTTCAATTTTTTTTAATCGCGATTTACGAGTTCTTTCAGGAGTTTTAACAACACGCTCTAAAAAAGCTCTGCCAAAAGGATCTTCGGCAAGTCCAGGAGTAGCAAAAGCTTCGGGATGACGAACTAATTGGGGAATTAAATGTAAATATAAAATCGATTCTAAAAATTTAGAAATTTCTCTGAATTCTGCATTGGCATTAATTTGTTCTAAATATGTTTGGGTGAGACGAAGTTCATCTTTTTCATCTTCTGGAGTAGGGCGATCGATAATTTGTCTGTCGCCTTTCCAAACACGTTCATAGGCAACAATTGGCTCATTTTTCCCACCTTTTCTCTGTTTAATTCCGAGTTCGTACTTCCATAAAGGCTGTTCGGAATTAGATTCTGAAAGCTGAATTGCTATTTCTACATCTGAATACCGACGCGCGTAAAGACTGCGAATTTTTGAGACGCCGCCTCGATCGATCGCAGCTTTTTGCAATCCGCCTCCTGCTTTTGCCAAATCCCGCAAAAAGCGGAATGAATCGAGAAAGTTGGATTTACCGCAGGCATTCGGACCTACTATAAAAATGCGATCGCGCAGATCGACATCCACCGACTGAAAATTGCGCCAATTTTTCAGAGAGATATGGGAGATTATCATTATTTTAATCTAATAGCGAATGCCATTAATTCCAGCATAGCATAAACTGCTTGATACCAATGAAAGCTATCCAAATCTTAGGTGAAAGAAAAGTCATTTTATCTCCAATGAAATACTTTAAAGTTGAGTTATTGGTGTCTTATGTTAGTCCAGTGAAATAAGACGGCGGTCGGAAAATCTTATTATAGTAAAACGCTTTTTAGTATAATAAGCTCGTCACCCGATCGCTGAGCCACTCTTAAAAATTAGTTGTGTAGTGGCTTTCAAAAAGACTTAAATAGGGTTCGTAACGATAAAGTCTATTGCGTTGCCAACCTGTGACTTCGCACAGCCAGCCAAGTTGGACAAATTGCTCTACGATTTTACTCGCTGTTGCGTAAGTACATTGCAGTTCGTTTTCTACCAAACGAACATTCACAATTGGCTGCTGAAAAAGTAAATCTAGCAAGCGCAACCCATAACTGCTGGAAATCTGTTGACCGATGATTTCACGGTGTTTTTCTCGCATTTCCAGAATAGAACGGGCTGTTGCTGTGGCTGATTGACTGACTTCAAAAATACCTTGAAGAAAAAACTTTAACCATCCTTCCCAATCTCCTTGAGTGCGAATTGCCATCAAGCGATCGTAATACTCTAGTCTGTGTAACTTTAGATAATGACTGAGATATAATAAAGGTTTTTGAAGAATTTTTTGCTGACAAAGTAGAAAAGTAATCAGCAATCGTCCGATGCGTCCGTTTCCATCTAAAAAAGGATGGATTGTTTCAAATTGAGCGTGAGCTAATCCACAATGAATCAGTGCAGGTAAAGACTTGGTATCGTGCAGGAATTTTTCTAGGTTGTCAAGAGCTTTGTGCATTTCTGCAATTGGTGGAGGGACAAAAGTCGCGGTTGATAAAGTACAACCTTGAGATCCAATCCAGTTTTGACTTGTACGAAATTCCCCAGGCGTGCGATCGCTCCCTCGCACTTCTTGGAGCAATTCTGCATGAATTTCTCGCAGCAAACGCAGACAAAGTGGTAATTCCTGAAGCCGTTTTAAACCGTAGTTCATGGCGTTCACGTAGTTAACAACTTCATGCACATCTTTAAAGCGTTCTTGACCTTTGACATCAATTTCATATTGAAGTACGTCTTCTAGAGTGCTTTGCGTTCCTTCAATTTGCGAGCTAAGAACTGCTTCCTGACGGACGTACATCGCTACAAACAAGTCAGGGTTGGGCAAAATAGAGGTAGCACCGTCGAGTCTTCCCAAAGCGCGATCGGCATCGGAGAGCAAGCGGTTGAGGGCGGCGTCCATTTTGATGGGCGGTTTTGGGGGTAGCGGTGCGGGTATGAAGGCGTTGTATCCTTCGATTTGTTGGATGTATTGACCGGAGCGCATGATTTGGTGACTTGGGGGCAAAAGTTGAGGTTTTGGCGTCTTATGTCAGTTCAGTGAAATAAGACCGATCGATCGCAATCTTATTATACTAAAACGCTTCTTATTATAATAAGATTAGCAGCCCGAACATTTATCCCCTTGAAAACTGGCTCGCAGCCAGAGCGATCGGTAAATTTAATTTAACCAAAGAAATGGATCTAAGTCGTTGCGTTAACCCGCTAACATCTCGATCGCCCTTGAATCGAGTGTGGTGACAGGAAATTTAGCACTCAAAATATTAAACGTCGCGCCGTGCCATCATCTGTAAATTGCTGTTCGCCAATCCCCACAACTTCTACAGTAACTTCGCGATCGCAAATCGCAAATTCCCCCTCCCGCGCTGCAATTTCAACTATTATTTTTTCACCCTCAAAATACACTTTATAATGAGTCGTTGCCCAGATACCTTTTTCATACTCAAAACTGCATCCGTCATCTTCATAAAGCGTCCACTCGCCGCTTCCAGGCCAAATTCGCATTTTCAATGAATCAACTGGTTCTTCGCTCACAAATTGCCTGACAGGTCCGATCGCAATTATTCCCCCGCCGCGTGCGTACAATGGCATTTTTTCCAAAGGTGCGTGAGCTAAAATGTGCGTCGGGCCGTGATAGCATTCGCCCGTCCACCAATCGTACCAAGTACCCTCGGGTAAATATACGGCGCGGTGTTCGACTCCGGGACGGTAAATCGGTGCTGCCATCAGCGACGGGCCGAGTAAT
>JBOFTL010001160.1:0-3573 GCA_051652045.1 Microcoleus sp.
AATTTATGGAATCTCTCGCTTACCTCGAACTTGCTCTGGTTTCCGAAGCACCTTCATCTGCAATACTTGCAGGACTCAAGCGCCCCAACCTATCGAGCCAGACATACGTGCGGTTGCTGTCTCTGGCTGTGATGCTGTCGGTTTTGAGTGCGGCTGGTTCGGCTTTTGCTCAAATAGATCCGGCAAATCCCAATCCGCGATCGGTTCAAGATAGATTGCAGGATTTGGGTTATTTTCCCAGAACTTCGACCGACGATCGGCTCGGCAGAGTTACCCAACAAGCTTTGACTGACTTTCAAGAAGATTACGGACTGTCCCTGACTGGTCGGCCCGATCGAGATACTGCGATCGCCCTAAATGATGCGGTGGCTAGGGGCGATCGATCTTTTAGAACAGTTTATGCAAACTACGGGGAATTGCGTTTTGGAGACAGAGGTCCAGGAGTTTTCGCTCTCCAGCGCCGCTTAAGAGAGTTAGGCTACTTCAATACACATCCCACCGGAAGTTTTCGCGAAATTACTTTGAGGGCGGTGAAATACTTCCAGCGAGTTAACGATCTCAGAGTCACGGGAGTTGCCGATCGCCAAACTTTAGCTTTACTATTTAGGTCAATACCACCGAGTCGGCCAGTTCCGCATCCTGACGGGGATGTTTCTGGTAATGGCGGTTGTAAGGGACTTCGCTTCGGAGACAGAGGCGCGACGGTAGACTTGATCCAGCGACAGTTAAAAGCTTTGGGCTATTTTGAAGGTCGGGTAGACGGGAAGTTTCGCGAACGCACTCTGTATGCTGTGACTCGCTTCCAGCAAGATTACGGCTTGATTTCTGACGGCTGCGCTGATACTGCTACTTTGAACGAGATCGATGCTCAGATGAGGGAGTATCAAATTAGTTTTCCCGGACATAGAAACTCTGACAACTCAGACAATTATGCTGGGGGATTTTTGGGTGTTGGCGACAGCGGCCGACAAGTAGAATTGCTGCAGCGGAGGCTGCAAGAATTGGGCTATTATCGCGGTGCGGTTAGCGGTTGGTTCGATCGAGCTACTGAATCGGCGCTGATCGATTTTCAGGAGGATGTCGGGCTGTCAGGGACTGGGAAGGTCGATCGCAGCACTCGATCGGCTTTGTGGCAAGCCAGCAGGCAAACCGCACGCATCTCGCGCACTCAAGACTTAGGGTTGCAGCGCGGATCTCGGGGTGATGCTGTCCGACAGTTGCAGTCCAGACTCCGCAGTGCAGGAAAAAATCCTGGTCCGATTAATGGGGTCTTCGGGGGCGAGACGGAATTTGCAGTGGTACGCTTTCAACAGGAACGGAATTTGCCTGTGACGGGTATTGCTAATGCTGAGACTTTGGCGGCGCTGGAAACCGGAGAAAGTCGATCGAGCCGAGTTCCTGCTGTGCCGGCCAACAACAATTTTAATTCTCGATCGAGCGTGCAGCAGTTGCAAAGGAGGTTGCGAGAATTGCGGTTTTATAGCGGTCCGGTCAATGGAATTTTCGATCGGGCGACGCAAGCAGCCCTCAGTCGCGCTCAGCGCGCTTACGGTGTCAGCGGAGATGATTTGGTGAGCCGAACTTTTTAGTGTTACCTGTCATTAAAACATTTTGTCGTGAGGACTTCAGCCCGCAACATATGGTGCGATCGAGTCCTCACTAATCCCTGAGCGATCGTCTCGTCGCCATCCAAAAGAATGCTGGTTGGCGTGGCCCAAGATCGCTTTGAGGAGGGTTCCTCACCTGGCACCTCGATCGTCCCACCCCAAATCAAAGATTATGGGCTGGGGATTTGGGCCTCTCTAGCTAAAATTAGGTTTTTGTTCCGGTAGGGCAGGGATTCCAGAATCTTTTTACGCGACAAGATGTTTGCTTGAGGTTCACAGCAGTTTTGCGGCTGAGTTTTGTTAAAAATTGTAACTTACTGTACTTGAAAAGCAACAAGAGGTATATAATACCTGATTTTATTCTGGAGTGGCATTGTGATTGGCGATCGACTTCGGACAAGACCAATTGCTGGAAACCATAGACGGCCATCCCATCCGCAAAGCTTCGTGGCAAACCGTATGGATTGTTAGCTGGCAGTCCAACAGGTGCAAGCCAGACTTTTCAGCTTGCTTCATGCCTGTTTTGAGAATCGAGTCGTTGTTAAATTCGATCGTTCTGTTGCACTGAACGCAGACTAAATGGTGGTGGTGGTGCGGGTAAGGCTGATTTATTTCATAATGTTTGTGACCTTCTGCTAGTTCGAGTTCCCTCAGCAAGCTCATCCTCGCCATTAACTTTAAAGTTCGATAAATGGTGGACAAGCTGATATTTTCCCCGCGATTTTTTAACAGAGTGTACAAATCTTCGGCACTCAAGTGATTGCCTTTGGGGAGGTTCTGAAAGACGTGCAAAATGGTTTCCCGTTGGGGAGTCATCCGCCAGCCTTTGTCGTTAAGTTCGGCCTTAAATGAGGACGCGGTGTAAAGTGCCATAGTGACCCTCTCAAGAAAGTCTGCCTATTGACAATATTACACGCTAATCGAGATATTTTTCAAGTATTGGAGCTTATTGAAAAAAGGTTGCAAAAAAAATAAGTAGAAGGAAGAAGGAAGAAGGAAGAAGGAAGAGCTTACAGATACAAGCTTTCTGGAAATCTAGAGCTTACATTTAATTAAGTAGACTTACTTAGGTTTTTTATAGTTGTTGGTAGAAAACCGCCTCAAAAGCGATAGGCAGAAGACAGAGAAGCTGTTTTGCCAACAATTTGCTTCTCTCGTGCCTTCTGCCTTCTGCCTAGAATAGACCTGCTGGGAAAGACTGCTCGTTGCTCGTTCTCCTTCCCATGCAAATTTAGGTTAGAGACTCCAGATAGTCGCGCACGCGGTTGCGACGCTTGGGCTGGCGCAGTTTTTGCAGTGCTTTCGCTTCGATTTGGCGGACTCGTTCGCGGGACAAATCGAGAGCGCGACCGATTTCTGCCAGGGAGTAGGGATGTCCGTCGCCTAAACCAAACCGCATCAGAATCACATCTCGCTCGCGACTGGTCAAATCTGCCAGCAGTTGCTGCAAGTCGCGGTGGAGTGCTTCTCGCATCAGCATTTCTTCTGGAGAAATGCTGTCTGTTTCCAGTAAGTCACCTAGTTCGGTATCTTTTTCGTTACCGACTTTAGTTTCTAAGGAAACAGAGCGGGGTACTCGCAGCAATACCTCCCGAACTTGAGCCGCCGTCATGTCCAGCTCGACGCCGATATCTTCGATCGTCGCTGTCCGACCTTTTTCTTGAGAAATTTTGCGCTGGGCTTTTTTAATTTTGTTAAGTTTTTCCGTAATGTGGACTGGGAGGCGAATAGTACGGCTTTGAGTAGCGATCGCCCGCGTGATTCCTTGGCGAATCCACCAGTAGGCGTAGGTGCTGAACCGATAGCCCCGCGTCGGGTCAAATTTTTCTACAGCCCGTTCCAAGCCCAGAGTACCTTCTTGGATTAAATCAAGTAGTTCTAAACCGCGATTTTGATATTTTTTTGCCACCGATACGACCAGGCGCAGGTTTGCCTTAATCATGTGGTCTTTAGCTTCAATACCTTC
>JBOFTL010001161.1:0-5044 GCA_051652045.1 Microcoleus sp.
ATATGTAAAACTCTTACTCCCTCCCCTTAGTAAGGGGAGGGTTGGGGTGGGGTTAAAAATTTATGACTCCCACAAAGAGGTAGTATGTCAGGTTTGCAATTAGCTTTTAAAGTAGGTTGGGTTGAACGTAAGTGAAACCCAACAGAAGTGCAATAAAAGTGCAACCCAATAAAAGTGCAACCCAACGCAAGTGAACTCTTCGCTATTTGCTCCGCCCAACAAACTAACCAAAGTTGGGTTTCGTTCCTCAACCCAACCTACACGCATTTCTGACTGCCCCTACGCCCTCGAATGTAAAGCTTTGTAACAATATTCTCAAAATGCGTAAAAACTAGTGGCTTTACCCGAAACCTAAATAGGAGTTCCACCAGAGCGTACAAGAATCGCTAGCAGAGTGAGGAGATTTAAATGGAGGATCAAGATGTTTATGAAGACATTTATAGCGAAGCACTCCTAAGAACATTTGAGTATATTCGTGAAAGGATTGACATTTACGATCCAGAAAGATTTTTGATGGGTTGGGTTAATTGGTTAATAAAGCGGCGACTTTCTGATTCCTCTGAAAAATATATGAATCAAAGAAAACGCAAAATTCTTTCCCTCGATGACCTAGATATAGAAAACATTCCACAAGAAATGCGATCGAATGAAATCCATGAAATGCTGCGTGAATTAATCAAAGAAGATCCGGACGGTGTTTTTAGAAGTGTTTCAGTGAGAAATCGCCAGGATCTCACTTGGCAGTATATAGCTAAAGCTAAATTAGATGATGAGATATTAAATAATATTTCTCAAAAAAATGATGTGCCGATTTCAACTATTAACGGCTTTTTTAACAGCAATTTGCGTAATTTTAACGATTACATTCGCAATAAATTACAGTAATACTTAAGCAGGTAGAGTCCAAAATGATGAGTAAAACGATCGAACCCGTAACTTTCACAATCCCGCTATCATTTGCGGCCCACGACATCGCCCAACAATACGCGGAAATGTCCGGCCCGAAAAAATTCAAGCAAGTTTATCTCAACACCCTAGCAGTATACGCGGTAGATTATTATCTGCGCTTAATGGGATTTAAAACCAATTGGGAAAACAGCGACAGTCGCGATTCAGTGATGTTGAAATTTCTAGATGTCGCCGATTTAGATGTTGTCGGTATTGGCAAAATTGAATGCCGCCCCGTCTTGCCAGATGCTCGAAATTGTCACATTCCCTTCGATGTTTGGGACGATCGCATCTGTTACGTTGCCGTACAGTTGAACCAATCCTTACAAGCAGCAACCCTATTAGGATTTACTCAAACAGCCGCCGCAGAAATTCCCTTGACAAACCTGAGAAAATTTGATAATTTTCTTGAATACTTGAACGATCGAAGGCAAACAAAAACTGCAAATACTAAGAGCGATCGCCCGCAATTCGTTAATTTAAAACAATGGTTTGACGGGACTTTTGAGGAAACTTGGCTGACTGTCGAACAGTTGTTTAATCCGCAAAAGGTTGAAATGATACACGCTTTCAGAAGTGTAGTTCCGATTGTCCGCGGCCAGCAAATTGATTTAGGAATCGAACTTGCAGGTGCTGCGGTAGCCTTGATCGTTACGTTACCGCCAAAATCGAATTCTGAAGTAGAAGTTACGCTACAAGTACACCCGATCGGCAATTCAATTTATTTACCAAAAGGAGTGAAATTGATGGTGCAAGATGAATCGGCAGAAACTGTTTTAATTGCGACAGAAGCCAGGGATGCAGATAACTTCATCCAGTTAAAAATCGACAGCGTTGAATCGGGAGAATGTTTTAACGTTACTGTTGCTTTGGGAGCAGCAAGTGTCACAGAAAAGTTTTGTTTTTAAAAACAGCTCCTAGCCCCATTATTTCTTTAGTCCGCGCAGGCGGACTTCGTTCGTATAGAAGCGATTTCAATCGCCAAAATTCAGAAAAAATTGGTAGAATAACCCAGTTTCTTTTGCCGAATTCGTTGATTAAAACTATTAATTAACTGTTCTCTAAAAATCATGCTGCAAGACTTCAGAGGCCAAAATCTTCAAGGACGATCGTTCAAAAATCAAAATCTCGCAAATACTGATTTTTCCGGTGCAGATATTCGAGGTGCAGATTTTACAGGAGCAAATCTTGCCGGTGCTAACTTCAAAAATGCCATTGCCGGATTGGCACCTCGCCAAGTATTGGTAGTAATAATAATTGCAGCCGCATTGTCAGCTATTGGAGGGGCTGTATGTATATTTACTGCGGATATTATAGAGAATTCTATATCCATATATAGCCGGGAATCCAGCTTTATTTTAAATCCGATTGTCCTGTTTTTAGCAACGGTATATTTATCTTTTGAGATCGTTCGTCAAGGAATCCAAAAAACTTTGGGATATTTAGCTATTAATATTGCTATATTGGCAGCTTTAATTAGTATTTTAGGTGAAATTTTCTCATATATGGAATACCCGATGAGAATATATTGGATGAAAAATTTTAGATTTTCTTTTATAGTTGATGCTTTTAATGGTAAAAGTCAGGCAGATGCTAATGCTATTCCATTTTTAATTGCGGGTTTAATTAAGACTGCTGCCGGAAACATGACTGTAGTAATAGCTTTTTCTTTAGCCATTGCTTTAGCCGCAGTGGTGGGGGGTAAAAAACTGGCACGTTTAGTTATATTTGAATCGGTGGCGATCGGCGGGCTTGTTGAATTTTTTACTATCAAAAATGGAACTAGGAATCTAAAAGAGAAGCTTTTAATTGAAGCAGGAATAGTTGATCCTATAAACAATCAATGCAATAATTCTGATATTTTTATCGCCGATCGGTGTGCCGCATTCGCCGATCCGCCTTTAGTTATTGCCATCATCGCTGTGGCTGTCATTTTAGCTTTAGCTTGGGTTGGATTGGGAATTTATGTCGCTAGCAGAGTGTTAGCAGCAGACGATAAATACACCTTAATTCGCCAATTAGCAGTTGCTATTGCAGGAATTGGCGGCACCAGCTTTCGCCGCGCAAATTTAACTAACGCCAATTTCAGTTACGCCACCCTGAAAAACACCGATTTTACTCAAAGCAATATCACCCGCACCCTGTGGCACAAAAGCTTGATGCTTGACTGGGCAATACCGGGAGAAACCATCTTAAATAACCCAGCAGTTCGAGATTTATTAGTTACCAGAAACGGTAGAGAAAAATCCTACGAACAAGCCAATCTTCGGGGAGCAAATTTAAGCGATGCCGATCTTTTTGGTATCAATCTCAGAAATGCCGATCTCACCGATGCCACCCTCCAAGCTGCTAATTTAGAACAAGCGAATTTAACTCAAGTTCAAGCGATTGGTGCCGATTTTAGCAACGCTCGAATGACAGGTGTTTGCGGTTTGGGAAGCTGGAATATTGACAGTACCACAAACTTAGAATGGGCAGACAGTCGGTGGATTTACTTGTTAGAAGATGCCAAGCCTGAAACGGACGATCGAGAACGCCGCCCCCACAACGGAGAATTTGCACCGGATGAATTTACTAAATTTTTTCAAGAGGTAACAAATACAGTTGACTTAATATTTCGCCAAGGCCTCGACGCTACAGCCTTCAATCAATCTTTCACGCAGGTGCAAGTGCAAAATGAAGGCACAGAATTGCTAATTCAAGCAATAGAAAATAAAGGCGATGGCGTAGTTGTTGTCAAAGTTAGCGTTCCCGAAACTGCCGACAAAGCTAAAATCGATCGAGATTTCAAGCAAGCTTACGATGAAAAATTAGCAGCTTTAGATGCCAAATATCGATCGGAGTTAAACAGCCAAACAGCAATTATCAAACGCATCGAACAGCAAAATGCTGATAATTTGACCCTGCTGAAAAAGTTAACGGCTAAAAAACCCGATCGACTTGTTGTTATCACTATAGAAAATGCCCCAGAAAATCGATCGTTAACAGTTAGAGTTAATATTTGGTCGGATGACGGCTATTATTTACCTATAAACTTTAAGAGACATTTACCATCACCCAAAGAAATTTTAGCTTTTTACCGCCAGTGGCAAACACAGTATAAATCTAGAGTTACTTCTCAAACAAATAGGGGATATTCCCATGCCAAACAAGATATTGATACTTCTCCCAGCATGGCAGAAATGCACAGTCATACCAATTCAAAAAAAGAATGCAGCACTACTCTTGTCCCCCCCCTTAGCAAGGGGGGGTTAGGGGGGGTAAAAGAGTATTGCCCCCTCGCAAAGAAATCGCATCACACCAGATTCAAGCTTAATGCAATACAGTGGCAAAGCTTAGTAAATTATGCTCGCAAATACTGCAAATCAATACCCGCTTTTTTTACAGATCGCCCGCTGTCTTCCGAAACTGCTACCCCAAATTATTACCGAATTAAAATTAACAAAAATCAAACCACAAATTTTTCAGTTAAAGACTTAAAAACCTCAGCCGAACAGTTAGAGAGTAGCTTAAATACTTGGCTGAAATCCGCATCATTTCACGAGATCGAGGGTATATTGCGTCAGAACTTCCATCCGCAAGACGAGATGCGAATCGCGATCCAAACTGAAGATGACTTTTTGTGGAGATTGCCGTGGAATTGTTGGGATTTTTTGGCAGAGTATCGGAAAGCTGAAATTGCTTTTAGCGGGCCGAATAATGACAGAATTGTCAAAAATCGCGCGCGAAATCAGTTGAGAATTTTAGCGATTTTTGGAGACAGTACGGGCCTCGATCTGAATGCAGATAAGGAAGCTTTGAAAAATTTACCAGCCCAGGTAGAATTTTTGGAACAACCGAGTAGGGAAAAGTTCGATCGCTATCTTGGAGATGCACGAGGTTGGGACATTCTTTGTTTTTCGGGGCACAGCTACAGCGAAGCTGATAGCAGTAAGGGTTTCATTCATATCAATTCGCAAGATAAGCTGACAATTGAAGAGTTAAAAGAGGTTTTTTCGGGGGCGATATCCCGCAACTTGCAACTAGCAATTTTCAATTCTTGCGACGGTTTGGGACTTGCGAGACAGCTAGCAGATTTGTATTTACCTCAAACGAT
>JBOFTL010001162.1:0-10758 GCA_051652045.1 Microcoleus sp.
GCAAAACCGGGATTAGCCGCGATCGCCCGCGTGTATGCTTGAATAGCGTTAGTTCCGCGAGTGGTATCGGGAATGCTGGCGATAAAAGTGCGGGCATTACCGATATTGAAATACAGTTCCGGTGCGTTGTTGGGTGAAAGAGTCAATGCTTTGTTAAAATCAGCAATTGCCTCCCAAGCTTCTCCCCGATCCAAACGCGAAAGACCTCGAAAATAATAAGCTTGGGCGTCTTGTGGATTGACGGTAGATATAGGACCGACAGTTGGGGGAGTATTATCTACTTTCAAATCTGATTTGTTAATACCCACCATCCCTAATTTCTCGATAAAAGTATTGATGGGAACTGCTGCATTAAATCCGGTTTTAATCGGCGCAACTTCACCGGAACTGGTTTGCGCGAAACCAAATTCCCCTTGTCCGTGGAGGCCGATAACTCTGCCTTCAGAATCAAAAACTGGCCCGCCACTCATGCCACTCCAAGTAACAGCTTGATACCGCAAAGTATAACCTTCCGGGCGGTTGCGAGGGCGGCTGGTAACCAGTCCTGGAGAGAGTTCCGGTTCTCTTTCGGCACCGAAAAGTCCGCCGGTAGCTGGATAGCCGTAAACAAAGATTTGAGTGCCGATGGCTGCAGTGTCGGAATCGGCGATGGTGGCTACTGGATATGTTTCGGGACTGTCAAATTTAACTACGGCTAAATCCGGGTCTTTTTCTGTTGCTTGCAAGCGAGTGACGGTAGTTGCTGGGTAGCTTTTGCCTTTGGAGGTGCGGACGGTGTATTTGATGTCAGGTTTTTCGACAACGTGATTGACGGTTAAAACTGTGTAAGTTTGGCCGTTTTTGGCAATAATTACGCCAGAACCGTCTCCTAGGGAACTATTAACTTGTACTGTCAGGGGTCCGGCAATGTTAGCGACTTCTTGGGGAGTTTTGGCAATGGCTGGCTGGCTGATGACTATAGTTAAGGCTGCGGTAGTTCCTGTTAATAGGGCGGTTAAGGTGTCGAAATGAGAATAGTTTCTATTCATGGCTGTTAGTCATTAGTAGTTGGGTAGGAGAGTTGGGGAACTCGGGGCGATCGAACGGGAGAATTCTTAATGCTTAACTTCTAATTTACCTGCTATTGTTTGCTTGTGTCAGTCGCGTCTCGATCGGGAGTTAAGTCAAAGGAAGAACGATCCAAGGAAGAAGGCAGAAGGAAGAATAGCGAGCCAGTAAGCTTTTGAGCGATTGGGCTCTTGTATTTAATTAGGTGAACTTACTTAGCCTTTGGTTAAGGAGGGTTAGGGAGTTATTGTATTGGGAGTTTGTGATTTTTTTGTTTTGAGTTTGATTAAAAGCTTGACGGCAAGTCGATCGGCTTTGTTGTTTATTGATATTTTTACCGGCTGTTTTGTTCCTCAATTGCTTAATATCGATGTAGGACGCGGAGGAGGAAGAGTCATGAGTTTGAATGAGTTACCGGGATCGGAGCTAATTCTACCTGGACTGGACGATCTTCATCATGGTAAGATGAATACAATCGGGTCATTGTTAGTCGCGATCGCGGCAACCCGCCTAGTTGAGGCAGGCTTAGATGTTTCTAGAGATTGTTTAGCCACAGAGCCAGAACTGACTCTGTACTCTCTTCTTGAAGACGAACAGGATGATGCCTATCTCTACTACAATGCTTTGCTGAATCGCCTAAATAGCTTTTGCAACGCACTTGAACTTCGTTCAATGAATATGGGGCGATCGATTACTGTGATTCGAGCGTGAAGAAGTTCTGATGAATGTCTCAACTTTTCCGATCGCTGAGGGTGCTAGATCGACTCTCTTTCACCCATCAAGTTGACTTTTCACAAATAATAAGATAGCTTTTTTCGGTACGACGGCTCATTGTGTTTGAGTCGAATCGTGCTGCGAACTCGATCGAGGAAAGGATATTCTGATGGGGAGTAAGAAAAAATTAACTTGTATTATCTATTGAGTTATCTTGTAAGGTGTTGGGTTTATTATGAATCAACAATTTGCCGAATTAGTTTTTTCCGACGATCGCATCAATGCGATCGACTCTACATTGACAGAGGCTATTGCTGCGAATCTTATTCATCGTTATGTTGATGATTCAACTCAGAATGGTCGGACATTTCAAATTGATGGTATAGAATTACTAAACTGCGTTTCTTGCAGCTATTTTGGACTTGAAATCGATCCGCGCCTCACTAATGCAGTTGCTGAAGCAGCCATAAAACATGGAACTATTTGCAGCGTTTCTCGAACGTACCTTTCCGCAGGATTATACCCTGAATTTGAGACTCTGCTCGATCGAATTTATTCTCCCTCCTTTCCACTGCCAACTCAATCAACCACTTTAGGACACTTCTCATTCCTTGCAGTAATGATCCAACCAGGCGACGTTATTCTTGTCGATCGGCAAGTACATGCAAGTGTGCAAATGGCAGTTACATCTATTGCTCATAAGGCAAATATACACTTCGTTAAACATAACAGCATGAAGCACTTACGTCGTGCTTTAACCCATCATTCTGAAAATAAAACAACAAATAATATTTGGTATCTCGGCGATGGTGTCTACAGTATGTTCGGTGATTTTGCACCCGTCGATGACTTACTTCAGCTTCTGGAAGAATTTCCAAACTTTTATTGCTACCTTGATGATGCACATGGCACTAGCGTATTTGGTGATAAAGGTGTTGGATATGTTTTATCGCAATGTGCTACTCAACACTCAAAGCTCATTGTTGGGGTATCCTATTCAAAGTGTTTCGGGATGGGGTGTGGAGGAGCACTTATTTTTCCAAACGAGGAATGGCGGCGAAAAGTTCGTACTTGTGGAGCAACTATGATATTTTCTGGTCCAACACCTACCCCTATGATTGCTGCTGGTATAGCCTCGGCGAAGATACATTTGACCGATGAATTAGCTACGTTGCAATTAGATATTCAGAATCTATTACTTCATTTTTTTACTTGTGCATCCGATTTTAATCTCCCAATAATTTCTGATAAAAGATCTCCCATTCAGTATGTGCTTATTGGTTCTTTAGAAGATACAATATCCGTTACCAGGCGAGTCATAAATGATGGGTTTCTTGTCAATTGTTGTGGCTACCCAGCAGTTGCTAAAAATCATTGTGGTATTCGTTTAACTATTACTCGTCATTTAACTAAAGAAGATATCTTTGCGGTGTTACAGTCGATTAGCAACGCCATTAAGAAAGTAATACCAGTTCTCTCAAAGCCTGCTACAATATCCATCTGAGAATTAAACGAGATGGACGCAGGCTACTTAAGAAGTGTTGGGTGAAGTGAAGTGTAGGGTTCGATCGCACTCAACCCAACCTACAATTTAAAACAGAAAATAATCGAACTGTGCCAAACCGATATCAATAATTAACTGCGAATATTACTATTGAGTTTAGATGGAGGCACTCGGCTCGATCGAACTTCGATCGCACCATTGCGCCTCGCTTTCACCAGCACCTCCGATTCATCAACATCCGGGCGGAACTTCACCGGAATATCAGCACCGTTAATAATCGCCCCCAACAGCCGCAACCCCGACTTATTCGGGTCATCACCCTCAGACTCCAGCAACAAATCAGCAGCTTCAGCCAGCATTCCCGACATCGTGTAACCGGGGCGCGCCACCAAAATTATGCCGTCAGTGTAAGGTTCCAGCGTCAGCGCGTCGTTGTACTCGCTCAAAGGCGGAGAATCCACCACCACAAAATCAAAGCGGTTGCGCACATCATCAAACAGTTTGCGCATTTCGCTCGATTCTAAAACAGCAGACGCCTGTCGCAAACAACCCGGACTCGGCACTACATAAAGGTTTTCCACCTCCGGCACCAAACGCACGCACTCGCTGATATTCCCGTAATAATGCAAAGGTTCCACTGCGGCCAACGGATCTGCAGCAATTTTCAAAGATTCCACGCTAGAAGCCGATCGCAAATCTGCTTCAATTAATAAAGTCCGCTTGCCCGATCGAGCCGCAGCGATTGCCAAATTGTAAGCGCTAAAAGTTTTCCCCTCCTCAGTCGCCGCCGAAGTCAGCAACACCACCTTCGCCGGCGTATCTCCAATCCGACGCAAATTGGTGCGCAAGCGTTCGTAAAATTCCAAATAAGGAGAATTCGCCTCCAAAGCCACCGGCATTTCATCGCCAAAGGAATCAAACCCAGCCACTTCAGGCAAAACAGCCAGTACCGACACCTCCTTTTCCACCAATGCAGCCCGCACTTCTTCCCAAGAGTAAAACCTGCCGTTGAGCATTCCCAACAAAAATATCAACCCGCCGCCGAACAGCAATCCCACAAATCCGCCCACAGCCAGCATCACCGGCAAACCCCTCTTGTTCGACTCAACGTCCTCTGTTTTTGGTTCTTGAGCGATTCTCAAACTCCCCGTTGTTTCTGCTACTGATGCTTGAGCGTCCACCAATGCTGACTGCATCTTATCGTAGAGAGCTTTTTTCAGTGCCACTTGCTGCGCCAGTCGCGCCTGTTCCAACTGCTTGTTGGGAATTGTCGCGTGTTCCCGGCGCAACTGCTGTTCGGTATTTTCAACTCCTCTGAGTTGCTGTTGCAGCATTTGCTGCTGCGTTTGCAGGGAAATCAAATTTTTGGCTAATTCTTGTCTGGATAAATCTAAAGAAGCATCTACTCGAATTCTATCGGCACTTCTGAGGGGCGCGGCCACTCCATTACCGCCGAGTACCTCCGATCCCCGCTGTTCCAATTGTTGCTCGAAAGCTTGTTTTTGTTTGAGCAGTTCTACAACTTTCGGGTGTTCGTCTTGCAAGTCGCTGCGGAGAATTTTGAGCTGAGATTCGATCGTAAATAATTGCACTCGCAGTTGGGCAATAATCGGATCTGCGGACAATGCTTGAGCTACGTAAGCACTTTCTGCATTCAATCCCAAGCGCTGCTCCAAACTTTTAATTTGAGCTTCAACTCCTCCCAACTGCACGCGCAATTGTCGCTGCTGCTGTTCGCTGGCGGCGATCGCTTGTGGTAAAGTACCGCTTTGAACCGCTAAAATTGATACTCCTTCTCGTTTTTCGTAAGCTTCGAGTTTTTGTTCTGCTGCTCTGAGTTCCTGAGTTACTTTCGGCAATCGTTGGTTGATTTGGGCGATCGTCTCTTCCAATCTTGAAGTGTTAATTTTGAGACTGTTATCTATCATTTTTGCCATCAGTTTTGTGACGACATTTTCTGCTTTTTGACGATCGCTATTTTTGTATATAACTTGAATTAAGCCACTTTCGTTATTCTTATTTGGCATTTTTATTTGTACGTCATCCGCCAGTTTGTTGGCAAGCTTTTCTATTTTTTTATTACGCAAATTTGCTTTTTTTTCTTGAATTTCTTGAGTTTCTTGAGTTTCTTGAGTTTCTTGAGTTTCTTGAGTTTCTGGCTCTACTTGTTTTTCTTTTTTATCTGTTTCTATTAAAACTTCTGCTGCAGCTAGACGCACAGTTTCGTCCAGCAGAATATCTTTACTGATTTCTTGCCCTTCCTGTTGAATTTTTGTAGTAGTCGATGAAAAAATTACAGGTGGACGTTTGTAAGCCAGCATTCCGATCGCAGTGTAAACCGGTGGCGGAGCTGGCTGCATAGCAACTACTCCAGACACGCCCACAGCCGCTGTAAAGGTTGCCAATCCCACCCATTTGTATTGGTCGAAAGCAATTAAATAACGTTTAACAGCGGATAAAGTCATGGCGATTTTAGATTTTGGATTTTAGATTGTGAGATTGTGAGATTGTTGGATTGTTGGATTGTTGATTCGCGATCGACCAATAATCGATCCAACTAACTAATAACTCATAACTACTGTCACCTCAACTATCAACTATTAACTATCAACTCTCAACTATCAACTATCGACGCCTATCGGGTACAGGTCCGAACAAATTGTCCACTCCGTTTCTCAACTGCTCGAAGAACAGTAGAAATCCTAAAATATCGCGAAACGGTCGAGTAACAGTATTGATTGCATAACCAATTCGCTCGACGAGATTGCGGCCGACTACGATTACGTCGTTATCTTCCAACACCGGATTTTGAGAAACATTGCCCTCCAAAGCAGCTTTAGCATCTAATTTGCGGTTGATGGCTCTACCTTGCTTTTGGTCAAAGCGAATTAAGGCAACTTTACGCAAGTCAGCAGCATTAATCGGCAAGCCATTAAGAGCATCCAAAAATCTGCTGCCATTTTCCAGATAGAACGAGGTCAAACCACCTCCAGCGTAACTCAAAACTCGAACGTAGATCCGGGGCTTACTCAAAGTAGAGCGGGACACTAATGCTTTGTCGTAGTCTAGGTTTTTGGTAGATTCGTCCAATTTGGGGACGAAGATGATATCGCCGTTTGCTAAAGGGAAATCTAACAAGTTGCTGGCTGTTGCTAAGGGAGTATAAAGGTCTATCGGCTCATCTACAACCTGCCCGTCTATCAGAGTCCGCCGCAGCCGCACCGCCCGCAAATCAGCTTGTCGCGTTACTCCGCCGCCAAAGGCCAAAGCAGCAGAAATCCGACCCGAACCGACCGGAAGCGTGTAAAAGCCGGGTTTGGCTACTTCTCCGGTGACGGTGATTTGAACCGGCCCAGTAGCAGCAGCTAAGCTGTAGCGGGAAGCTAAATCTTGCTCGGACTTGCGATCGGGCGTCGCTTGCCTGTAAGGTACGACGATCGCATCTCCATCTTCTAAACGCAAATCGGGGGGAGCAATTCCTGTCCGCAGCGGTGTCAAAATGTCAACAATTTGCTCGGTAACACCACCTCCCGGCAGAGTCCGTCGCACCCGTACCGCGCGCAGTTCGGCTGTAGGAGTAGTGCCGCTGGCCGCCGCCAGGGCTGCGGGAATTTGGGGCGTTTGCAAGGGATAATAACCGGGTCTGGCGACTTGTCCCGTCACCGTCACGATTACGGGGCGCTGAACGAGCAACGAGGCTGATACTTGGGGATTTTTGATAAATTGAGCGAACCGTTCGCGACCTCTTTGCTGGGCTTCTTCAACGGTGAGGCCGCGCAGATTAACTGTTCCGATTAGCGACAGTACGACTATGCCTTCGGGGCTGATGGTACCGGCAAAATTGAGTTCTGGGAAACGCTGAACTTGAATGGAAATTTGATCTCCAGGGCCGAGGCGGTAGGGGCGATTGCGGAATGCGGGGTTAATGTCTCGGTTGGGAATCTGCGGTTTTAGGGGCGGGGGCGGTACGGGTAGCGGCAGGGGCGGTAGAAGTTGTTGGGGGTTAGGAGTAAGAGGTTGAGCAACAGCGGTTTGAGGAAAAATTTGACTGTTAAAACCTAACAATAATGCAGTGAAAGATAGAGTCCAAGCAGTTGAGTAGAGGCTTGCTAAGCATAGGGCAATTTTAGAGTTGAGAGTTGAGAGTTGAAAGTTGAAAGTTGAAAGTTGAAAGTTGAAAGTTGAGAGTTGAGAGTTGAGAGTTGTCATTGGTAATTGATAGTTGATAGTTGATAGTTATAGTGCGAGCGTCCCCGCTCGCGATCGATTGAGAGTTGAGAGTTGACAATTGACAAGAAATAGATTGATAATTCACATTTGAGATTTGACAGTTGACAGTTGACAGTTTTAAATTGTCAATTCTCAATTGTCAATTCTCAATTTTAAAAAGCCTATCCGTGTCTTCCATGTCGTGCTGTTGGTAATTGGTAATTGGTAATTCTCCCGCTCTCCCACTCTCCCACTTCCCCCCTCTCATTCTAAAGTTGGAAAGTTTCTAGCATTAATTGAGCTTGAACCATTTCGCCAATACTTTGCACCAGAGGTCGATACGGATCGATGTCGGCGGCTGGTTGAATGGGAACGATGATACTGACAGCTACCCAAGAAATTCGGCGGTTCGACAATCTGGCGATGCTGTCTTCCCAAAACCAGCGGCTGATTGCAGTCGAACCGCCACTGGGCAAAGCGTACCACTGCAATACGCTAAAAGTTTGTTGGGGCGTCTCGGCAGTCTTGGGAGTCCAACTTCGGAAAAATCTGGCTTCGACGATTGCTGTAGGTGTGCCAGGGATTGGCAGCGATCTAACTGTAAACTTTAAGGTGCGATCGGAATCTGTTTGCCATCGATGAAATCCCTTAATGTCGAGCCATTCCACTTGAGGCTGATCTTTTGAGCTATTTTGCGGTAGGAATAATAAAATTGCTGTTGTTTGACTCTTTTTAATTTCTTTAATTTCTTGTGCCAACCATTTGCGACCGCCAATTTGTACGTTTTTCTGGACGTTGGTAGTCTGCCATCCGGGAAGTCGGATTCCTTTTTGGCGCAAAATTTTGAGTTGTTTGAGGTTGGTCACTGGTGGCGGGTCTGTCCAAGGCCAGCGTCCTGTCAGATAACCGGGAATTGCTACAGTCCCAACCAGTACGAGCAACAGCAGCAATACTATTATTTTAGATAATTTGTATCGCCGCAGTGGTTGGCGCGGTGCAATCATAGAAACCTCATAATAGGTAATAGGTAATTGGTAATTGGTAATAGGTAATAGGTAATTGGTAATTGGTAATTGGTAGAGAGCGCCTCTAATAGATCGCCCGCGTACCGAACTTTCATCGAAAGCCACTGAATAAAAAATCTGGCATTAAAAGTTATCAATATTTAATAAAAATTTGAAAATTGGAAAAAATACTTTAATTAAATGTATCAGTCAATCTGTTGGCAATGTCAACTTACGGTCAATGCTTAATTGTTCGATCGAGTTGGGAAAAACTTTTCCATCCCGTTGAGCAGCAGCACCAATAAGCCTAGCATACCAGCAGAATATAAGTCTCCCCCCAATCCGGAGTGCATCCAAGCAAACAGGGTTTCTCTGCCGGTGCCGTGAAGGTAAGTTAGCAAAGCATTGCGGAAGATGTTAGAAGTAATGCTGATGGCACCTGCACTCACTAAAAACAAAATGCTTTTGCTGCGAGATTGCCAAACTCCCGTCCAATCTAGCAGCAGTAAACTGACATAGAGACTGGTAAACAGCATTTTGAGGCCGGCACAGTGGGGGGCAACTTCTACAATGCGATCGTTTACGTAAAGATAAATTTCTTCTACTCTAACGTTAAGGCCGAATTTGAGTAAGATCGAGCCTGCGGTTTCAGCAATGAAGTGCTGCAAGGGCAAAGCATAGGGTTCTATGAGGTAAGGAATGTGGTTTGGGGTAGCTAGCAGTAGGAATACAAAAGGAAATCCTTGCAATTTTAATCCCGGTACTCCTTTTAAGGACAAGCAAATTCCCGCTAGCATGATTGGGAGAGAGAAATTTACTAAGTCGCTTAACCTTGTCAGGTAAAAAAGCGCTGCTAATATCAGTAAAATACTGCCGAAAAAATGAGATGAGTCTGGCAAACGCTGCCAGGAATTGCGGTTAGTCCAAGCAAGATAAGCTGCGTAGGGCAAACCAATTAGTCCGTGGCTGAAGTATTCGTGTTCGATACTGATATTTTTGTGCAGCCAACCGTCGTACCAGTGTAACAGCAGGGGAGCGTACAAAATCACCAAGAGCAATGCGATACTTTCTTCGATCGGGTATCGCTTGAGGATAAGATGAAATTTGCGCTTAATTTGCATGATTTTAGAAGTTTTGGGGTGTAAATTTTGACTGGATTGTTTTTCATTCTCAAATCTCATGTTATTAGAGCTGCGTTTTGACGCTTAAAACACTTTTAGCCTAAGTTTTTCGATCTATTAAGTAAGTACACCTAATTAAACGTAAGAAACCAATCTCTAGAAAGCTTGCTGTCTGCAGTCTTTTTCTTCTCCCTTATTCCTGATTCGAGCTATCTCACTTATTTAGAATGAACTCTGATGCACACTTAACAATTAATCCGTTACATCCGCTACCACATCCGCTACCACTTCTGCCTTCTACTTAACAATTTAACGATCGCTCGATCGCCCTGACAACTAGCTCGATCTGAGTATTGCTCAATCCAGGATACATTGGCAATGATAAAATCTGCTGGCATAAAGTTTCTGCGTTGGGAAAGTCGCCGGGATTGCCTAAGTTTCGGTAGGCGGGTTGAAGGTGACAGGGTACGGGATAGTGGATGCCTGTTTGAATGCCTTCTCGGGTAAGTTGTTGTTGCAGGGTGTTGCGATCGATCGCACTTTTCTCAGTGATTCTAATTACGTAAAGGTGATAAATGTGACCGCTATCGCTGCGATTTGCGATCGGTAGGATGCCTCGATTTTTTAAGGGTGCTAATAAAAGATCGTAATGTTGGGCGATACAGTTGCGATCGCGATTCCATGTTTCTAAGTAGGGCAATTTGACGTTGAGTACGGCTGCTTGCAAGTTATCGAGACGGCTGTTGGTGCCGATTTCTGCGTGTAAATATTTGCTCGGTGCTCCATAATTGCGGAGAGTTCGTACTTTTTCTGCTAGATCTAAATCGTTAGTAATTAACATTCCGCCGTCGCCAAAGGAACCGAGGTTTTTACTCGGATAAAAGCTGAATGCTGCGGCTTTGCCAAAGGAACCGGCTAGGTATCCTTCTCTGGTGGCTAAGTGTGCTTGAGCTGCATCTTCAAATATTATTAAATTGTGGCGTTTTGCAAAATCTAAAAGCTCTCCAGGCGGCACCATTTGACCGTAGAGATGTACGGGTATAATTGCTTGAGTTTTTGAGGTGATTGCTGTTGCTGCTGCTGTGAGGTCAATCAGGGCAGTTTCCGGGTCGCAATCTACAAGAACGGGTATTGCTTTGGCGCGGATAACGCCTATTAT
>JBOFTL010001163.1:0-5357 GCA_051652045.1 Microcoleus sp.
AATCCGGTTGCGGCAAAAGTACCCTAGCAAAACTAATTGCAGGTTTGTATCCGATCGAATCTGGCAATATCAGAATCGGAATTTATAACTTACAAGATTTGGCATTAGAATGCTTGCGGCAGCAGGTAGTTTTAGTCCCGCAAGAGGCGCATTTTTGGAGTCGATCCATTGTGGAAAATTTTCGTTTGGGTGCGCCTCACCTCAGTTTCGAGCAGATCGTAATCGCTTGTCAAATTTCAGGGGCGGACGAATTTATCAATAATTTACCAGACAAGTATCAAACAATTTTAGGTGAATTTGGAGCAAATCTTTCTGGGGGACAGCGGCAAAGATTGGCTGTAGCTAGGGGAATTGTTAACGATCCGCCAGTGTTGATTTTGGATGAATCTACCGCAAATCTCGACCCCATCAGCGAAGCCGAAATGCTCGATCGAGTGTTAGAATGCAGGCAGGGAAAAACTACGATTTTAATCAGTCACAGGCCGCGAACAATCTTGCGATCGGATTGGATCGTATTCTTGGAAGATGGTTGTCTCAAAATGCAAGGAACTCCCGAGGAATTGCAATCTCGATCGGGCGACCATTTAAGTTTCTTAATACCTTAATTGACGAAGATTTACATTCGATCGTCATGTCTTGCCATATACTATAATTAAAATCCTCACAAAAGATTGCCAATTACCAAAATGACTCACAGTACGACACGGATGACACGGATACACGGATAGGTATTTTTAAAATTGATAATTGAGAACAAACAGATTGACAATGACTTAAATTGACAATCAGCAATAAGACAATTATTTATACTTGAATTTGATAATTGTCAATTACCAATTACCAATTACCAATTACTCATGACCCATTACCAATTACCAAAATGAATCAAACAATAGAAACTCAGATAATCAACTCTGAAGAAAAACTCAGACAGGCGATGCTGGCTTCTGATGTCAGCACGTTGAATGAACTGCTTGCCCCCGACATTATCATTACGAGTCATCTGGGAGAATTATTAAAGAAACAAGACGATTTAGCCGCTCATGAATCCGGTTTGTTTAAAATAAATGAACTAACACCTTCCGAACGCCACATTCAAATTCATGGAGAAGTTGCGATCGTTTCAGTCAGAATGCAAGTATCTGGCAGTTACAATGGCAGCCCTGCAAATGGTGACTTTCGTTACACCCGCGTTTGGGCACCTTCTCCTAGCGGAAATTGGCATATAATCGCCGCCCATATAGGTATGGTGGCTTAACAAAGTGCTAAATATAGCTTTTTAACTTGCTACTAATGCCACTGCTGTCAGTTGAAATTAGAAATTGTGCGGCGGAATTTGATGTTAAGTTTATTCACAAATCGGGCGATCGGCAAAAGTGCGCTGCTATGTTAGGAACTAATGAGTTATTCATCCCAAATCTTAGTTGACTTGCCCCTTTATTGTCATTGCGAGCGAAGCGAAGCAATCGCATAGAATCTGCCAATGACGGAGGATTTATAAAAGGGATATTTAACACGGATTTAGTACCAGTCCTCTTAAGCGAGAACTTTCGCTATGAGGCAGGGGTTTAAACCCCTGCCGGACTCCGGGTGTCGCGTTAATTTGACAACCCCGCCCCGAGTATTTTAAGAATCGAATATCTCACCATCACAAAAACAGTTCCAAGATATCGAAAATTACCAACTTCACAGCGAGGCAGATGCAATGGTAAACGAATCTTCTCAACCCAAACCCGGTGATGCGGTTCTTGGTGGCAACAATCCACCTCCCATCGGTGCAGCAGTTTTAGGAGGAATAGAAGGAGTCAAACAACGCTGTGCAAGTCCAGATTTTCAAGCCAGAATCGCTGGGCTGCAAGAAGCAGTTAAGCATGGGGAAGCTGGCATAGAATTGCTGCTGCATGGTTTGAAAGATGTAGTGTTAGAAGTTGCCTTACTTGCCTACTCGCTGCTACAGGAAAATGTAGAGCCAGAATTGAAAAAACTATTAGAAATATATGAGCCGTGGGAAGGCAAAATTCCCAATCTTAACCTAGTCGATTCGGTTGAATTATTCCACAGCTACCTGGAAGTTAAGCAACCTGAAAACTCTAGTTTATACGAAGAGATCCAAATACTCGTTCGTGGAACAGTAGTTAAAAAAAAAGGTTGCATTTTTATACTAACTTCTGGAACGGAAGCAGAAAAAAAGATTGCGTTTTTACAACTTAAATGTAGGGAAGATACTGTAGTTAAAGCGGTATTGTGGTCCTACATCAATGAACTAGATCCTCAAGTAGCTCCCAATTACAAATCACTGAAATACTTACTAGCGCTCGATCGATGGCAAAAGGCTAAGAAGGAATCTGAAAGTATTTTGCTTGTCGAATTAGGTTGTAGAGAAGTTACGGCTATTTCTTCCTCTCAAACATCAGCACTAAGCACCCTTACAAATATTTCCCGATTGTGGCAATTACACGCCATTAATCCTTCCTTACTTCAAGAAAAGGAGTCATTCGATTTTTTCACGCAATTAAACACAAAAATTCAGTCCATATCATCATATGAGCCACGTGAGCCACACGATCATTTTAGTCAGCGTTGCTACCATGAGACTCATGAGTGAAGCAATTTTCACTTAAAATGTACAACTAGAGCGATCGCAAATTGCAGCATAAAAAACATGATATCGCACTTTTACGGATAGTTATTAGGATTATCGATCGCCAACCCTTCCAATTGAGCGATATTCAGCAATCGATTGTCAGCCGAAACAAAAATTAGTTGAGTTTCTGGTATTGCAACGATCGCAGATTGAACTTGTAAAGCTGATGCTAACTGGATGGAATCATAAGCGCGCAGCGGGTGTTGCATCACCAATTCGCCCGCTGTTTCTATTAAAGTTCGATCGACATCTATAACTCGATATTCATTTTCAAAATCCTCTCTAACTTTTTGCAAAATTAAGTCAAATCGATCTGTCAGCAAACTCCCATCTCGCAGACGGCGTGCAAAAGCGCTGTGTAGTTCCACCCAAGTAATCTGGCTAATAGCTAAATCGTTCCCTATAGTAGGATCGGTAATTGATAAAACCCAATCACTGCCTATTTCAGGCACGTACCGTTTGACTAAAGCGCTAGTATCCAGAAAATAAATATTTACCACGGACCGCGATCCTCGATAACGATTTCTGACAGTGGCTTACCCGGTAACGGTTCCATTTTTTTCATCATTTCGCGCCACTGCTGCGCGCGCTTGATTAACTCGGCTCGATCGAGTTTACCCTGCTGATTTGGCAAACGCATCAATCCCCGCCACTCTCTCAACTTAGTTACCAATTCTCGATCGCTTTTAATCTCTTCTAGTGGCGCTGCTGCTATAATTTGGATCTGCACGGTTTCCCCATCATTCAATGACAAAGGAATCAGAGGACGCAACATCCCATTTTCATATACCGCAGCAATAGTTTCTGGCATAATTATTACCTCAGTTAAATGCTTAAGTTTTTTATAGCATATCGATCGATCGGTTTTTTGCCAAAATATAGCTCTGACTTTAAGGCAAGTTGACCATCGCAAATTCCCGATCGGCCCGATCGCATTATAGCTACTACAGGGAAAGTTATAACTAAAGCAATTGTCAGTGAAAATGCTACAATTAGATCGATCGAACAATTGCAGCATAAAAAACATGACTTTCGAGGCAGTTTTAAATCTGGTCAAGCAGTTGTCTCTAGCCGAAAAGTTACGCTTGATTAAGTCGATCGTTCCTGAAATAGAACGAGAATTAGTTGTTGTGCCGACTCCCCGCAAATCATTGTGGGGTTTGTGTGCTGACTTGGGAACTGCACCCTCTGCCGAGGATATAGATGAAGTTCGCAAGGAAGAATGGGCGAATTTCCCAAATTATTCGGCGACTGAAACCGCTGATAGTTAATACCAAATCCGCGTTACCCATCCCCTTGAGGAATCCTCCGTCATTGTCAGAGTCTATGCGATTGCTTCACTTCGTTCGCAATGACAATAAAGGAGGCGATCGACCCCGATCGGGTAATATTAGTTTACCCTTAATTTCCTACAAAAAAAGAGGCGCGATCGCGCCTCCCCAATCCTTCAAGTCACAGTTCTAAACACTAACAGCAACTTTGGCTTCCTTCGCAGTCAACTTCTCGTAAGTCGCCCGCATCTTCAATCCCACCAACACTTGGAACAAACCAGTTCCATTATTGGAACCCGGATATTCGCGGTGCTGCAACAACAGGTGAGTCAACTCACCTTGATACTTAGCAGAAGTCTTGCTCAAATGATTTTCAATGTAAATCACTTCTTCAAGATTTTCAAACTGCCCGTCTACTTCCAAAATCGAAACTTCATGACCGTAATAAGAATCCGGTCCGTAGTACATCTTAATTCCCGGATAGGAACAAGTCAGTTTGCGACCGCAAGGAATCCAGTTAATTGTCGAACCTTCGTCAAACAAATATGCAGGCTCAAAGTTAGCAACGCCTTCGCGCTGGATCATCTGCACCCGCAGCACTTTCTTCTCTTTGTCATCCTTAATTAAGTTGGTCGGCAATACTTGAATTACCACATCAGCATATTGCTTTTGCGGGTCGATGTAAGCCGTGAAATCCGGTTTGCGAGCGTTGATTGCAAACAGCACATCTTCGTAGCGGTGGCCGCGTTCCGCCATATCGCGTTGGATTTTCCAAGCAATTTTTACTTCGTCGCTGATGTCGAGGTAAACGCTGAAATCGATGAGCGATCGAACTCGCTCGTCGTAAAGCGGGTGCAACCCTTCAATCACGATCACGTGATTCGGCTCGATTCTTTCCGGCGGGTCAATTTCACCGGTTTCGTGGTTGTAGATCGGCTTATCTATCGCCTTACCTTCTTTCAGGGCCTTCATTTGCTCGGCCATCAAGTCAAAATTGTTGGCTCTGGGGTCAAGGGCGGTAATCCCCGTTTCTTTGCGCTGTTTGCGATCGAGACTGTGATAATCGTCGAGACAGATTACTGTTACGAAATCTTCCCCAAACAAATCGGTCAAGCGGCGCAAAAAAGTAGATTTTCCGCATCCGGAATCTCCGGCAACGCCAATTAAAACCACGCGATCCGGCTTACTGGTCATAGTTTCCCTCTAACAAAAAACAACGTTTACTAACTCAAATCCAATTTTCACAAAATTTTAGCCCGCAGGTAGCGACAAGCAAAGTTTTTGTGGCTTTCCTACCCAGATGGGATCGAGTCAAACCAGTCTGCAGCAGCCAGGAGACTGCCTGCTCTGGAAGACTCAAGCATTCTTCAAGGTAGTTGACACTTCCCCGCCGTCAACTTGCGGGGATACTGAAGAACTCAACTTTTTGGGGCGAATCCGCA
>JBOFTL010001164.1:0-9689 GCA_051652045.1 Microcoleus sp.
AGTTGATAGTTGATAGTTGATAGTTGATAGGTAGGGGCGGTGCCCCCGTGTCCGCCCTCATCGTTGATAGTTGAGAGTTGAGAAAGGAAAAAAAAGAACCAAGAAATAATAAGGAAGAAACCAGAAGAAACGAGGAAGGCGGAACAGATGAACAACCCGAATGTATGGTTGTTCTAAGTGTGACTGCGACTCATTTAGTTCTTTATCTGTGCTATCCGCTATTATTCAATGGTTGTCAGGCACTGACATATTTAAAAGCGCGAGTGCTTGTTTTATTTAATTTCTAAGTGAATTTACTGATTAACTTGAAACAGAGTTTAGCGCAAGTGCGAGAATCCAGAAAGAACGTTCATTCCCACAATCGCCTGCCTGTTTTGCCACCCAGACGTTGGTGAGCATCTTTCAACAGGGCGGGAATGTCTAGGTGTTCGGGACACCGCGGCAAACATTCGCCGCAGTCAGTACAGCGGTTGGCTTTGCTGCCGGGAAACCAGTGTCCGGCATTTTCAAACATGGCATAGCGGTATTTGCCATAATCAGTCATGTCGCAGCCAACGGCGAGATTGCGCAGCCGCAATACTTCGGGAATGTTGATGTTTTCCGGGCAGGGCAAACAAGCCCAACACTGGCTGCATTTGTCAGTTCCCAGAGTGTCTTTAATTCGGGATCTTACACGATCGAGTGCAGCTTTTTCCGCAAAAGTTAAAGGAAAATCTCGATCGCACGATTTTAGCGGCTGTTCCAATTCTGTCGGGTTCGCAGCCCCCACGCTGAGAGTCGTTATTCTAGTATCGCTGAGTAAAAATCGATAGTTCAGTTCTAGGGGCGAGAATGGCAGGCACAATTGTTCGAGGGTTGCGGGCGGAGTGTAGAGTTGCCCTCCTTTGTCTGCCGGGGAAATGATGAAAACGCCCATGTCTTTTTGGCTGGCTAGTTCGATCGCCGGGGCGTTGCGCTGAAAAAAATAGTAGTAATGCAGATTGACAAATTCAAATAAATCTGTATCGATCGCGGCCAAGATTAAATCTAAGGGCCCGTGAGTGGAGAAGCCGACGTGGCGAATTCTGCCATCGGCAAGGGCTTTGTGTGCGCCCGCCATGCAGCCGGAGGGCGATCGCACCCAAGCTAAATGTTCCCACACATTCAAACCGTGAATTGCCAAACAGTCGAGATAATCTAAATTCAGATCTTTGAGGGATTCGTCGATACAGCGTTCCATTGCGGCCGCGTCGGGAAGTGGTGGGATTTTTGTGGTAATGTACAAGCGCGATCGATCGACGGGCAAACCAGCCGACAGAGCCCTTCCGAGATATTTCTCGCTGCAACCGTAACTTGATGCTGTTTCTAAGTGATTGATTCCTTCAGACACGGCGCGCAGTACAGTCTGGCAGGCATTTTCTTCAGAAGCCAGATACCGCATGGTTCCCAAAGAAAACACCGACAGTTGCAGGTCAGTTTTCCCAAACCTTCGATAGCGCATAAATTTATTGGAAAATTGACAATTGACAAGTGACAACTGACAAGTGACAACTCAAGTAGAGATAATTGTCCGTTGTCAATTCATGTGGAAATAATTGTCTATTCTTCATTGTCAATTGTCAATTCAAGTAATTGTTCATTGTCAATTGTCAATTCAAGTAATTGTCCATTGTCAATTGTTCATTGTCAATTGTTGAACGATCGTCAGTCATCAACCCGATGCCCGATGCCCGATGCCCCATTACCAATTCCCCATTACCAATTACTAAAACTCTCACGAAGTTTCTCCGGGACTGAAGCCACTTCTTTTGATCAAATCCTCGGGGCGCAAGTTTGAGATAAATTCCCGGAAAGCTCTGCGCTCTGCTTCATCAGCATCTCGATCGACTGGGATCGAAGCGTCGGCGATGACTTCTTCCATTACCCAAATCGGGGTATTTGCACGCAGGGCTAGGGCGATCGCGTCGCTGGGACGGGCGTCGATCTCTTTTTTAACTTCTCCCTGTTTGACGATCAGTACGGCATAGAAGGTATTATCTTGCAGCGAATGAATAACTATTCGCTCTAAAGAGATATTCCAAGCATCCAAGAAATTAACCATCAGATCGTGAGTTAAAGGTCTGGGAGGCTTTTGGTTTTCCAGAGCGCTAATAATAGCTTTTGCCTGTTCCTGGCCGATGTAAATAGGCAAAGCACGTCGATCTGTAGCGTCTCTCAACAGGACAATCGGGCTGCGCGTGGCTGCGTCTAAGGCAATTCCAGCGACTCTCATTTCAATCATTGGATAAGCCTCTTAGAATACTGTAAGGCGGTGAAGAACGCGAACATAATAGATGAGCTAAGTCAAAGACTATAAAACGGCATTCAATATCTCAGTCAAATATAGACTTTGATAAAATTTAATGTTCCTAGAGAGTAGGTTGACAGCTCCATTATATGTCTCGATCTTCCTTTGAATCTACAGCAGATCTGGTCGAAAGATTATTTTCGCAACAGGTAAGCTGTTGGTTTAGTGGGATGGGGATCGCCGGAGTCAGGCATTCGGTGGCGATCGAGCGCTGATTGTTGGGTGTGCTTCGCTTTCATAAACCGATCGAATCGAGGAAATTTCTCATGTTTACAGGACTGATCCAATCTTTGGGAAAGCTGAAACCGTTAGGGAACGATCGGTTTCAAATCTCCTGCACATCAAGCGACTCACACCTGATTTTAAGTGATTTGGCGATCGGCGACAGTGTAGCAGTCGATGGTGTCTGTCTGACGGTGGTATCGGTGTTGCCGCAGGGATTTGTAGCTGTGGCTTCCCCGGAAACCCTCAGCCGCACTACTTTGGGCAAATTCCCAGATGCTGGGGTCAATTTAGAAACTTCCCTGCGTGCGGGTAGCAAGTTGGGGGGGCATTTCGTGACGGGACACGTAGATGCGATCGGCTGTTTGGCTGCCTCAAGACAAACTGCTAATTCTTGGGAAATGCGGTTTGCAGCCCCAGCAACAGCAAATTCGGGATGGCAGCATCAGATTGCACCTTACCTCGTTCCGAAAGGCAGTATCGCCGTCAACGGCATCAGCCTGACAGTGGCAGATTGCGATGCTGCTGGTAATTGGTTTGAAGTTGCTGTGATTCCCCACAGTTTTGCTGAAACCAACCTCCGTTATTTACAACCGGGAAGTTTAGTTAATTTAGAAGCAGATATTTTAGGCAAATACGTAGCGAAATTCCTCCGCCACGGCTCCCAACAGTTTGCTGAAGCTGGGGAAGAAATGGCAGCGATTAACGTTTCTGGAGGAATTACACAGGAATTTTTAGCCGAGCACGGGTTTATGTAGAATAGACATCTCCTAAAAAGATTATGGAACCCTTGCCCTATCTAGACAAAAACCTAATTTTGCCAGATGTCTAATCTCGCTTGTGTTGGGTTTCACTTCGTTGGACCCAACCTACATATAGGAGATTGCTTCCGATCGAATACCACAACAAAAACATTTCGTAGTGCGGACTTCAGTCTGTTGGCAGTTGCGAACTTTAAGTCCAAACTACGAACTAACTTTATTGCCGTCTGTAAGTCCTTCCTCCTTCCTTCTTCCCTCTTCCTTCTTCCCTCTTCCTTCTTCCTTCTTCCTTCGTCCTTCTTCCTTCTTCCTTCTTCCTATCAAGAAACTTTCAGTTTCCTCAAAAGAGAGTTTACCAACAGTTTGCTCGCCTCATTTGCTGATAGCGCTGAACTAAAATAGTAACCCTGAATTTCTTGACAGTGGAGCGATCGCAAACACTGCAACTGTTCCTTATTTTCTACTCCTTCTGCCACCACGCTCAAGTTCAAATCTCGCCCCAGAGTCGCTACAGCATTCGCGATCGCCCGCTGCCGCGAATCCGTCGTCAGTTCGCTGACAAAAGATTTGTCGATTTTTAAAATATTCAAGGGAAACTTTTTGAGATAATTTAAAGAACAATAACCCGTACCAAAATCGTCCAGCGCGATCTGCACTCCCATTTCCTGCAACTGGCTCAAAACATTTCTCGTATACTCCACATCTTGCATGGCCGTACTTTCAGTAATTTCGACCTCTAAATACTTCGGTGCTAAACCTGTTTTTTCCAAACAGTTCGCCACCATTTGCACTAAATTAAATTGCTGGAACTGTCGGGCAGAAAAATTGACTGCGATGCGCAAATCTGGATGCAAAGCTGCTTGCCAAGCTTTATTTTGAGAACACGCTGTTCGCAGTACCCATTCGCCGATCGGCACGATTAATCCGTTCTCTTCGGCGATCGGAATAAATGTACCGGGCGACACTAAACCAAATTCTGGATGCTGCCAGCGCAACAGCGCTTCCATACCCTGAATTTTCCAAGTATTGATGTTGACTTTCGGCTGGAAGTAAACTTCAAATTCTCCCCTTTCTAGAGCCTCGTGCAGCCTGCTTTCTAAAGCGAGTAACTGGCTGCCTTGAGGGTTAATTGCGGTAGTATAAAGTTGATAGTTATTTCTGCCCCTTTCTTTGGCGCGATACAAGGCGGCATCGGCATTTTTGACTAAAGTTTCGGCATCTTCACCATCGTCTGGATACAGGGCAATACCGATGCTGCTGCTGACGTGCAGTCGCTGTTCATCTAATTTAAATGCCGGCTTTAAATTGTCGAGGATTCTTTGAGCTGTTTTGATGGCATCTTCTAAACTGTGAATGTCGGGTAACAGTACGGTAAATTCGTCACCTCCCCAACGGGCTACGGTATCTGTCGATCGCAAAGTATCGCCGATCCGTCCGGCAAAACTCTCTAACAGTCGATCGCCCGCTGCATGACCTAATGTATCGTTAATCTTTTTGAATCTATCTAAGTCTAAAAACATCACAGCCAGCATTTTCTGGTTTTTTTTAGCTGCTGTTAATGCTGCTGACAATCGATCGTTAAATAGCAATCGATTTGGCAAACCTGTAAGTTGGTCGTAAACAGCTTGATAGCGAATAATTTCTTCGGCTTGCTTGCGTTGGGTAATGTCCATCATGGTACCGATCGCGCGCACTGCTTTGCCGCTGTCATTGCGGATAATATACCCGCGATCGAGTACGAAAACATAGCCGCCATCGGCGCGGCGAAAACTGTATTCTTCAGACCAACA
Organism: Microcoleus sp.; assembly: GCA_051652045.1. GTDB lineage: Bacteria > Cyanobacteriota > Cyanobacteriia > Cyanobacteriales > Microcoleaceae > Microcoleus. The sequence continues at coordinate 5,100 of JBOFTL010001164.1, forward strand.
TTGAGCGTCACCGGCCATCGCTGCGTTAAAACTCGCTACCACTCTTTCGCGTTCTTCTGGATGAATATTTTGACGCCAAACTGCTAATTCGATCGCCCGATCTTCCTTCAATTTGTATCCAAATACTTTGTCAAACTCTTCGCTCAACCAATATTCATTTTTTAACAAGTTAAAGTCCCAAACTGCATCGTTGGTTGCTCGCGTCAGCAGGTGAAAGCGTTCTTCACTTTTGCGGAGTTCTTCTTCCGATCGCAGGCGTTCCGTTACATCGCGAAAGCTGAATACTCTGCCAGTAATTTTGCCTCCCGTACACTGCGGCAGTGACAGGCGCTCGAAGATTCTGCCATCTTTAAATTCGACGATATCATAACTTTCTACTTCCGGTCGATCGAACAATTCTTTAGTGCTTTTGAGAAAGCTTTCCGGGTATTTTAACTGCTCGATCGCGAATCCCCAAACTTGGTTGTTATCTCGGGCATCGAGTAAGAAGTCCGGCACTTGCCACATCTGGGCAAATTTGTGATTGAAACTGATGATTTTGCCTTGGCTGTCAACGGCAAGAATGCCATCAGCCGTTGATTCAATAGTTGCTTTCAGCAAGGAAATAGATGCTGCTAGTTCTAACTCTGCTTGTTTGCGATCGCTGATATCAAATGCAGTCACTAATATTGATGCTTTTTTCTCGTATTTAATTACATCTACAGTTGCTTCAATCCAGATTTTTTCTCCGGTTTTCTTGACAAGTTGCAGTTCGTATTTTGAATTAATATTTTCTTGCTGGGGACTGATTTTAGACCAGTTTTTAACTACCGATCGATATTCGGAAGCGATCGGGTCGTACAAGTCTAATGACAGCAATTCTTCGCGAGTGTATCCGGTAATCGCTGCTGTTTGAGAATTTACGTAACGCAGTTGCCTGCCTTGATAGATAAATGCAGCGGCGTTAACTGTTTCTGCTAACTGCCGGAACTTTTTTTCGCTGCGCTGCAAATCTCTTTCCGATCGCTTGCGATCGGTAATATCTTGTGCTATATAAAGTTTACCAGTGACTTCACCTTTGCTATCGCGAATCACAGAAATAGACAGCAGTACAATAAATTTTTTTCCCGATTTTGACAAATAAACTTTTTCGATATTGCGGATGCTTCCTGCTGCGGTTAAACTTTCTAAGTCCGCTCCCGGTACCGGCAATTCAGTCGGCTTAAAAAGTACAGCTATCGGTTGCCCTATTAGCTCTTGTGTCGCATATCCTAAAAGTTTGCAGGTGGCTTCGTTTAATGATAAGATATTGCCTGCAGGCGATGTTGCAATTATCGATACGCTCATTCCCTCGCAAATATCCAGAGCACATTCGACAGTCTGCTGCAAATCTTCAGTCAATTTTGCCAGAATATCCCCGATATTGCGATCGGCTAGCTTATTGCTAAATATTTTATCCGATACTAGCCGATCGCTACGCGCAATAAAATTTAGCTTCAGTCGCCCGATCGCCTGAAGCAAAACACTTACTGAATTCGTTCTAACTAATAATGAAATTACTACCGAAATAAAAGCCAAATAAGAAGTAATTTTTGTTAAATTGTAACCATCTTCTGTCCGCAAGTTTTCCTTTGTTAATATATAGCTTTCTTGAAATCGGTTTGTTTCTCCAAGAATCAACCGATCGACAAATGAAGCATCCCGTGTCGGAATACTCGAGTGAGATATCAGTTGAAAATCACTAATTTGCAGGGGTTGAGTCTGAGTATTTACTACAGTAACACTTCGCTTTTCGTTCCCTGTAATTGTTGGCGGCATCAGACTAGACGCGCCCCCTACTACACAGCAAATTGCAGCAGTTAGATAACCCCAAATTAATCGCTCGGCAATTTTCATCAAACAAAGTTCCTACTTTTAAGGGATTTTTGTCAGCAGTTCAAGCTGTTAAAAACTTTAGCAGAAATAGAAGCTGGCAGGATAGATGTGAAACATTTAGATTAAATTAATTTTTAACGGCAGTCGCTGTTTATCAAAAATTTAGCACAATAATTAACTATTATTTTAATGATAATTTCAAATATGTCATCGGCCATTGTGCTAAGAGCGATCGGCTATTGTGCTCAGAACCCCCGCGCGATCGCGCTAAAATGAGATTCTTGCCGCAGGGACGCGCCCCAGACGGTCAGAAAAATCAACGCTTAGCATAAAATTGGTGCAAAAGACCATTTTTCGATCCTGTCAGAAACCTCAGCTATCGAGGCATGAGGCTTGAATGAGAAATCGTCAAGCCGTTCTGACGGGCCAAGCGTCTTAACTGACTGCGTTTTTTGAGTCACGACACCCTGGAATGCGTAGCTAGTTCCTTGACGCCACTTGCGACCCTTGGGGGAACACGCCAGTTGACGCCAGTTGACACCACTTGCGACCCTTGGGGGGACCCCAAGACCGCAGTGGCTCCTTCATTTGGGGGGACCCGGCAGCTGCGACCCTTGGGGGGACCCCAAGACCGAAGTGGCTTCTCTGTCGCTGGTGGTTAAACAGTTTTAAGGTAACAGAAACAGTGCTGCCAGCCGAACAAGCTCACTAAACATTGGCGAAGCTAACGTTACCCCGCAAGGGAGGCTACTTCGGTAGCACAATACTATGCGTAAAGGATTGGGAGATTTGAGACGGTAACTGTCCCGTTGAAAGTGCAACACAAAAGTACTCCGAATTAACCGATCCCAAGGCGGTAGTAAAAAACAATGTAAAGCCGTCCTAGAAGGACGGGGTTTCTACCCATTATTCTGATGACTCAGACACTCTCAGAACTGCAAACAGAAGTCCGCACCCTGCACGCAGAAGTTACCGCCCTGCAAGAGTCGCGGGAAAAACTTTACAAACAGCGAACTTCCTGTCACGTCACCGTCAGTTTTCCCAAAGATAATACTCCTGAAGCAATTGCCGAGTTCCAGCAGCAAACTGCTGCTTTTGGCGAACAATGGTTGCAGCAGTTAGCAGAAATCGATCGCGAAATCAAAGCCATTGAAAATCAGTTGCAGCAAATACAACCTACATTCGATCGCAAACAAGCAGAACTCGACAAATTGCTAGCTGTGGAACATTGGAAAGAAGTGGAACATCACGTTCAGACTGGAGAAAAACGCTTGCAACAACAAGCCCGCAGAATCAATCAAGCTGCAGCAATGTTGGAAGCAGAAATCCAAGCTTTAAAAGCACTGTACGACCTACTCAATCCCAGTTATTCCGAGTGGTACGAACAACCAACAGAAATAGTTCAATTTACGGCAAAAACTCTGCCTTACGCTTTTCCCAGCAGTGGCGGATTGATATTGGGAAACAAAGATATTGAATGGGAGATAGATCGAGCTGAATGAAACAATTAATTGGGATATTTCTATTTATTCTAGTTGTTGTTGGGGTCGCAGGCTGGGGTTCTGACTCTTGGCAGCGTTTTACGCCGCCCCCCCAAGTTCGAGTCGATACAAACCAGTCTCCCCCACCGCTGCTGACAGAAAAACCGGAAATAGAATTGCCGCAAATCGATCGAACTCGGTTGTGGAAACACGTGGAAAATTTAGCAGGAGAAAGAGATACAGAAAGAGATCGAACTTTTGTCAGAGACTACATTTTCAAACAACTGGAAGCTTCAGGTTGGTCGCCAAAATTGCAGCAGTTCGATCGAGGTACAAATATCTTCGCCCAGAAGAAAGGTACTGACTCAAAAGCAGGTGCAATTCTGGTTGGTGCTCACTACGATACCGTACTTCAATCTCCCGGTGCCGATGACAACGCCACGGGAGTTGCAGTAGTGTTAGAAATAGCGCGTTTGTTGGGTTCTCGCCAGACACCTCGGACGCTGCAACTGGTTTTTTTTGACAGAGAAGAAATCGGACTTTTAGGCAGTTTAGCATTTACTGGCAGTCCGGCGCGATTAAAAGATTTGCAAGGGGCGATCGTCCTGGATATGTTAGGTTATTCCTGCAACACTCCAGGATGCCAAAAATATCCCGAAGGATTGAATCCGGAACCTTTGCTGAATGCAGCAGGCGTCACATCTAAGGACACAGGAGAGTTTATTGCCGCCGTGGGAGATATGGAACACCCGCTATTATTGAAAACTTTTTCTGAGTCGCGAAAAGCCGATTTACCGCCTGTTGTCACGCTACCGGTTCCTCTCAAAGGGTTGCTGACTCCTGACGTTTTGCGCAGCGACCACGCACCTTTTTGGTATCAAGGAGTTGGTGCGGTATTGGTGACGGATACTGCTAATTTGCGATCGCCCCACTATCACCAACCCAGCGATACATTGGATAATATCGATCGATCTTTCTTTGCAGGTTCGGCTCAAATTGTGGTTAATGCCACTGCTAAGTTATTAGAAATTCATGGCAATTGATAGTTGATAGTCGATCGTCGATCGTCGATAGTTGATAGTAGGGGGTTGAGGGTCGATCTATCATTGGTAGGGACACGGCATTGCCGTGTCCTTGGGGGGATTTTTCAATCGGCTTCAATGTCATACCATTTCTCTAAAATCGTGCAACAATCTTTGACCCCCCCTAACCCCTCCTTATAAAGCAGGGTGGTTTTATTATCGTCAAATAAATT
>JBOFTL010001165.1:0-5282 GCA_051652045.1 Microcoleus sp.
ACTGGCAACAATTTCGTCAAATCATTATCTCGCAAGCGGCGCAAAACCTCAAGTCCGTCGATGCGGGGCAGCTTCAGATCGAGCAGCACTACGGAGGGTTTGATATTGATATCCCGATCGGCATAGATGCCCGTACCAAACAGATAATCCAACGCTTCAACACCATCGCGAGCAACAACAATTTCATTGCCGATGTGATGGCGCTTGAGAGCGCGGATGGCTAAGGCTTCGTCATCGGGGTTATCTTCGACTAGCAAAATGACTTTAATCTCTCCGTTCTTTCTCATTCGCGACTTACTCTTCTGCTAGCGTGAAATAAAATGTGGCTCCCGTATTTAAGTCTCCTTCCGCCCACACCCGACCGCCATGTCGGTGAACGATTCGCTGTACGGTAGCTAGCCCGATCCCATTACCGGGAAACTCGTGCATCCCATGCAATCGCTGAAACGGTTTAAATAATTTATTAACAAACGCCATCTCAAAGCCTACACCATCATCTCGGACGAAATACATTGGGGTGCCATTTTCTCGGGCGATCGCGCCTAACTCAATCCTCGCTTGCTGTTGCTTGGAGGTAAATTTCCAGGCATTATTCAATAAATTATCTAATACCACCTGCAGCAGGGGTGCGTCGCCGCAAACAACCAAACCAGGTTGGATGACAAACTCTACGTTTCTTTCTGGATGCGCTTCCTGTAAGCGATTGCAGATGCGACTGGCTAAGTGGCTCAGATCTGCGGATTCTTTATGGATATCGCTGCGAGTCACTCGCGATAGGGTGAGGAGGTCATCGATCAACTGCCCCATGCGTTGGCTGGCAGTGCGGATGCGCCGCAGGTAGTCCTGTCCGGTGGTATCTAATTGTTCGAGACAATCTTCGAGCAGCGCCTGACTGAAGCCATCTATACTGCGTAATGGCGCTCGCAGATCGTGGGAAACGGAATAGCTAAAGGCTTCCAATTCCTGATTGACTGCTTTGAGTTCGACGATCGCTTGTCGCAACCCTTGATTGAGTTCTCGGGCGCGTTCCTCTGCTTGCTGTCGTTCCCGGACTTCTGCGCGCAATTCTGCCAATAATTCCGCGTGTTGTAGGGCAACCGCAAGGTGATGGGCAATCTGCTGGGCGAACTCGATTTCTGTCTCCTGCCACTGACGCGGGGCGCGACATTGATGGATGCAGAGCAATCCCCAGAGGTGGCGACCTTGCAACAAGGGGACGACTAGGTTAGCTCGCACCTGAAATTGAGCGAGAATTTCCCTGTGGCAACCGCTCAACCGGGCATTGTGAATATCGGCAACGTTTTGAACTCGTCCTTCTTGGTAATGGACGGCAAATTGCTCTCCAAAGCAATGGTCGTGAATTTTTTCGCCGATCGCGGATTTAAATTCTGGATCGACATCTTCCGAAACAAATTCGCCGTCGTCATAACCGGAATCGGGGTAGAAACGGAATATCCCCACGCGATCGGCCGCCAACAGTTGGCGCACTTCAGCAGCAGTTGCTTGAAAAATGGTTTCTAGATCCAGGGGTTGTCGCAGTCGAGTAATGACGCGGAATAGCGCTTTTTGTTGTTCTATCTGGAAATGCGATCTCTCGATTTCCTGCTCCAAGGGATGAATTTCGTCGCTTAAAGTCTGTTGGAGTTGCTCGAACGCTGCGTCATCTCGACAGAAGTTTCGGATTTTTGCTAGTAATTCTGGGTTCATTAAAAAAATTAAAAATCAGGAATCAGGAATCAGTAATAGCCAGCCTAATTGAATGGCATCGAACACACACTATACACAACTGTTGTTTGCAGTTTGCCGTTTGCTGTTTGAATATATCCTAATGGTAATAGGTAATTAACAACTGTCAACTGTCAACTGTCAACTGTCATAATGCTTTGTAATAGTTCGGTTGCGGTAAAAGGTTTGCTCAAAAAGTTATCGATGCCCAGCGATCGAGCTTTTTTTCGATAGTCACTACTCAAGCCGCTAATAGCAACGATCTTGATTTGGGGATTCATTTTTTGCAAAGTATTAATTGCTTTGAATCCATCCATTTCAGGCATCATCATATCCATTAACACGACCTGGATTTCGTGCTTGTGTTCGATATAACGGGCGAGCGCTTCAATCCCATTGCTCGCCGTCAGAACTCGATAATTGTAGGATTCCAAGAGCGTTCGGGCGACTTGAAGAATATTGGCTTCATCATCCACCACCAGGATTGTTTCTCCTTGTCCGCGCGGCAGGTTAGTCTGCTCCTCAACGAGTGCGGAAACAGCTTGAAGTATCGGCAGGTAAACTTTAAACTGACTGCCCGCACCGGGTTGACTCCGAACCTCCACAAACCCCTCGTAACTTTTCACAATTCCTAACAGGATTGACAGCCCTAAACCGGTTCCTTTACCAATATCTTTGGTCGTGAAAAAGGGTTCAAAGATGCGATCGCGGATTTCGGGAGGAATCCCAGTTCCAGTATCGGCAACGGTGACGCAGACATAGTTGCCAACTCGAGCGTCTGGGTGCATTTGAGCAAAGATTTCATCGACATAATAATTTTCAGCCGAGATCGCGAGAGTTCCGCCATCGGGCATCGCATCGCGAGCATTGACGCACAGGTTGACAAAAATTTGATGCAATTGCGTCGGATCGGCGGAAACTAAACCGATTTCACCAGCAAGATTGTGACGGACGGCGATCGATTTGGGAAAGGTTTGCTGGGCGATTTGTACGGCTTCTTGCAAGAGGGGGATAACTGACAAGGAGATGCGCTCGCTCTCATTACCCCGTGCAAAGGTGAGAATTTGTTTGACCAAGTTTGCGCCCCGTTTGCTGCTATCCTCCAGCATTTGCAGCATTTTTTGCGATCGCGCGTCCAGATTTGTGTGCTGGTAGCGCAGCAACTGAGAAATTGCCAGGATCGGTGTCAGTACGTTGTTGAGATCGTGGGCGATTCCACTTGCTAAAGTTCCCAAACTTTCCAGGCGTTGGGCGTGATAAAACTGAGCTTCTAACTGTTTCTTTTCCGTGATGTCGGTTTCGACTGAAAGAATGAATTTAGGCTGACCTGCGTCATCTCGCACCAGCGTCCAACTTGCTTCTACGATGACTTCCCGATCGCTTTTGGCGATTTTTTGGAGTTCGCCCCGCCACTCTCCCCGATCGAGTATCGTTTGGGTAATTTCCGATACCTGAGTTACTTCGATTTGTAACAGTTCGTAGGTTTTGCGATCGATCGCTTCTGCTGCAGTCCAGCCGTACAAGCGTTCGGCTCCCTGATTCCAGTAGAGAATGCGGTGTTCTAAGTCGCGCACGAAAATCGCATCAGAAGCAATGTCTAATAAAGCAGCTTGTTCGCGAATTTTTTCTTCGGCGAGTTTGCGATCGCTAATATCTTCCACAAAGATCAGAATACCGCCCACTTCCCCAGTCCCCGTTTCCCAGGGCTGAACTTCCCATTTCAACCATTGCAGCGAGCCATCCGGTAGGGTAAAGCGGTCTTCATCGCATCGCTGAATCAAACCCTCTAAGCCTTGTCGGTACACCTGCCGCCAGCGATCGGGAATTGTTGGCAGGAGTTCGTAGTGAGAGCGCCCGACTACCGTTTCGATCGCGCCTAAATGATACTGATCCACCCAGCGTTGGCTGAGGGCAAGATAATTCATCTGGCGATCGAACATGGCTACGCACGCGGGTGCGTGTTTGACAAACAAACTTAACCTTTTTTCACTGTCGCGCAGGGCTGCTTCGGCGCGGGCGCGATCGAGGCGCGGGACAGTGCGATGCGCCAATTCGCGCACCAACTCAATTTCGTCAGAACGCCAAACACGCGGAATGCTGTCATGAATCGAGAACAGATATTTCCACTCACCATCCTTGTGGAACGGCACGGTGATGAACGACAGCGCCCCGATCGCAGCATTGGCCTCGGCGTTGGTGACGGGGTTGGTTTGCGTGTTGTCGCTGGCGATGGTTTCTCCGGCGCGAACGCGGCGGCAGAAATCCTCACTCGTCTGTTCCGAAATGCAGATCCGATCGGGCAGGCGATCCCCCATGTCTGCATTCCAGCGACCGAGATAGACCAATTCATCCCCAACTTCATCTACTTCGCAGAAGTTGCAGTTGGTTACTTGAAGGTGCGCGCCGATTTTTGCCCCGACGGCTTGGATAATCTCTTCGACGGTTGAAAGGCGGGAGAAATCTTCAGCGATTGCAGCGAGGAAGGCGAGATTCGCTTCGCGCCGCTTGCGATCGGTGATGTTGTCGAAAACGATGGCAACCTGACGGCTGCCCTCACCGCCGACGCGGGAGGCATAGATGTTGAACCATGAATTATCCATCGCTGTAACGCAGCGCTGGAAACGAACAGACTTGCCTTCGATCGCGACTCGCCCGTATCGCTCGATAAAAGAGCCTTCAAAGTCTGGGATGACATCGAGGATCGTTTTTCCGGTGACACCGACTAATCCAGTCTGTTGCTCGAACGCCTGATTGACTTCCAAAAAGCGGTAATTAATTGGCTCGCCCGCAGCATCAAAAATCATTTCGATTAGGGAAAAGCCTTCGTCGATCGAATCGAACAGCGATCGGTATTTTTCTTCCGATTTGGCAAGAGCAACTTCGGCGCGGGCGCGTTCGATCGCGGCCCAAGTGCGTTCGGCGACTTCTTCCGCTAGAGTCACTTCCTCCTGCGTCCAAACTCGCGATCGGTTCATGTGGACTGCCAGACCCGCAACCAATTCACCATTTTTGATCAGAGGTATGCCGATGTGGGCAATAATTTCGATCGCGATGTAGGCGGCTTGTCGCTCCGGAGATAGGCTGGGATCTGCAGATACATCAGGCTGGACGACGGTACGACCGGAGCGGTAGGTCTCGATCAGACTCTGACCGAAGGAATCGATCGGGTAAGTTCCTGCGATCGCATTAGCCCCGTTGACGTAATCGCGCTCTACCACATAATCAGAGCCGCGCACCTCGAAATATAGCGCCCGGTTCACACCGAGATATTCCCCCAAAATCTGGGTGGCTGTAGCCTGAATCTCCATCGGGTCGGCAAGCGGGCGGAGCGTGTCGGACAAGGTGACGAGGAAAGCATCGCGCTGGGCAGTTCGGCGGATAATTTCCTCAGCTCGTTTGATTTCGGAAAGATCGTAGAAGTAACAAACCACGCCTTCGCTGCCGTCTGGCAATGCGATCCTGTGAATTTGCCAGTCGTAAGCCTGAATTTCATCAATGTTTGCCCGTTGTTCGACGGTCGGCGGCGAATAGTAAGACTCGCCCGTAGCAAGGGTGTA